>JADYUE010000010.1 GCA_021531615.1 Fusobacterium varium
GTTGCCATTAACAGTACCACCACTTGTTGACAAATAAGGGTGAGTGTGTGAATCAGGTGGAAAAGTGCTAGGCTTTCCATCAACATTACCCCAGTTAGTTGGGAAAATAGTAGGTTTATCTGTTATTGTTGTCCAGCTTTGATTATGTACTGATGGTGGGAATGAACTAGGCTTGTCAGTTACACTACTCCATGCTGTTGGAAAAGAATTCGGTTTTCCTGAAATACTATTCCAAGAAACTGTAATAGTTCCTGAATCAATATCACTTTTTATCTCTTTAATTTTATCCTCTATTTTTTTAGCTGTGTTATAATCAGTAGATACTCCACCTTTATCTAACTTGTTATTTAAAATTTCATCTGTAATACTTCCATTCTCAATATCTTTTCTTATATCTTTTATCTCACTATTGTAGTATTCCATTAGAGTTCTTACGAGAGCATCAATGCTCTCGTAATCAACTAATTTTTTTTGACTATTTAATGAATTAACCATTAGAGTTATTTTTTCTTCTAAAGACATATTTCCTCCTATGCTTGTTTGTATTTGTCAATTATTCCTTGTGCTTCTTCTATTGTTAAATATACAAACTTTTCTTCTAATGCAGTTATTTTTCCATTAGCTGTGTCTATTGATTTCTCATTTGCATTTGCTTTAGATAATGCACTATCAGCAGTTGATTTTGCAGTATTAGCAGTTTCATTAGCAGTGTTTGCTGTATTTTGAGCTGCCACTACTTTTCCATCTGCTATTGCTGCTGCTTCTTTAGCTTCATTAGCTGTATTTAGAGCAGTTGCAATGTTAGTTTTTTCAGTAGTAGTTACAAACTTGTGTTCATCATCTTCAGTAATCATTGTTGCTGGGTGAGAAGCTGGATGTTCATAATTTTGTAAACCATCTAATTTCTTTTTATCACCTTTACTCATAAGTCCATCTGCTTCAGGAGTTGCTAATCCAGGTAACATTAATTGTCCTGCTGTTTGCCACTCATTTACACTCTCCGCCTCATAAATCAATAGTGTGTTTTGATTTTGATAAGTAGGCTCTTGAGTAACAATTACAAAATCTCCCTCTTTAGGATTAGGAATTGCTTTTTTTAATTCTGCTAAATTAGTATATACCCCTTTCCAAGCTAATCCACTAGCAAATTGATTAATAGCATTTTGTAACTGCTCATTAGTTACCTTAGAATCCCATTCACTTTGTTTAGCCTTAGTAGGAATAGTTTTTGTTGTTCCATCTGCAATTTGATCAGCATTATGAGTATGTGTTGCATCAGATTTTTTAGCTAATAGTTTTACTATTTCACTACTCATTAATTTGATAGCTACACCTGTTATAACTTTGTTTAACTTCTCTGCTGGAATTTCTGTTCCTTGTCCAAGTAAATACTTATTAATAATAGCTGTTATATCTTCTTCAGTAGCAGTTTCTACCTTTGCCTGTGCTTCATTTAAAGATCCATCAAAACCTATATTATATACAGTAACAGTTTTCAAATCTTCAGATACAATTTTTATTGTTTGTCCTACATATGCTAATGGATTATCCTTAGCATATGTTTTAGCATCTTCTATATCATAAAATACTTCAAATCTCTCAATAGGAGCTCCTACCTGTCTACTTATACCTAATGGTAACTCCATAAATGGTGCATTTTTAACTATTGTACTCATATTTTTCTACCTCCCTAATTATCCTAAAGTAACCTTTAATATTGCTTGTTGCTCAAATGCTACAGCTGGTTCAAATACAAAAGCATTATACTCTTTAGCAGTATATCCATTTGCTCCCTCGACATTTACAGTTTGCTTAACAAAAGCAGTTGTAATATCAGCATTCATTGAGCTTTCATTTATTACTTTTGTTACTCCTTTAACTGTTCCTATACAAGCTACTACAACCCTTGTAGCTCCTGCTGGTACTGTTAAAGTTAATGTTTGTGCTTTATATGCTCCAGTAGAATTTGTCAGTCCTCTAATATAGGCACTATCTATAGCTGTTTTATCTGTCGAAGTTCCATAGAAGAACTTTCTAAATCCTGTATATGCAGAAGTTTGTTGTGTTTTGCTTCCTGCTGCTATTGCAACTTCTGGACTAGAATTTTCTCCTGTATTAGTTTTTGCCACAACACCTTTATTGTGTGCTACTGTCACTTTATACGCTAATGAACTAACTACATTTTCCTCTGCTCCATCTCCAATAATAAATCCTTTACCATCATTGGTATCAGTTCCACTAGCTGTTGTAGCTACACTCTCTTTATTAAAGCTTGTAGGTTGTGCAATTCTATCTACTTTAAATGATTGAGCTGTAACCCCTGTAGCTGGTCCATACTCATATGTTCCTGCAGAAAGAGTAGCAGTTCCAAATGATGCCTCTGCTATCTTAGTTCCAACCTCTACAGCTTTAGCTCCACTTAAAGCAAATCCTGAAACTGCTGGTTGAGCAGTAATTTTAGGTTGTAGTGTTTTAGTAAACATTCCTGTTAAGAAAGCATCTACTGATTTTCCTTTAGCTGAAATAGTTGCTGTTCCTTTTAAAGGCTTAGTATAGTTTCCTACCTTATCATAATCTCCAGCTCCCATAAAATCCTTTCTAATAATAACCTTGTTAGCATCTACATTTCCTGTAATTGCTACCCAATCTGTTTCATAAAGATAACTTGAAACCTCATAAACTTCATCATCTACAATGGTAGTTATTAAGAAAACATCTCCATTTTTAGCTTTTTCTTCTTTATGAGTATCAAAATATTCTTGAATAACTTCTGTATCAGGTTTTTCTACTGAATTTTTTTCACTTCTATATATTTTAGCTTCCACAGATTCTACAGATGCTTTTTTCTTTAGTTCTCCATACACCTCCTTAGTTAAAAGTTCAAATGCCTCTTCATTTATTATTTTTTCAACAACTTGAGCCATATTATTCTCCTCCTTTATATTTGTTAATGATCTCTTGTGTTTCTTCTAAGGTTAAAAATTTTATCTGTTCATTTACAAAAGCAATAAACTCCTCTTTAGATGAATTTAATGCTGTGTATAACTCATCTATTACATCTTTTGCATATTTTTGTGTTACCTCTGGAATAAATGGTTCAACAAGCTCCCATTTCTCTTTAGCAATTATATAGAAATAAACTGTTTCTGTTCCTCCTACACTGATATCTTCAAAATTTCTAAAATTTAATCTGACATCTACTTTTCCAGGTGTTTTAAATAATTCATTAGGAATTTTTATAATAGTTTTATTTTCAACAATTTCTTGTTCTATTACAAAAGATTCAGCTAAATTTTCATTTAAAAATGTTGCTCGAATTTTTCCTTTTTCAACATTATTTAATAATTTTATATTGAGATAACCTATTCCCCAGTCATCTTGTAGATACATTTCAGGAGTAAAATCAGGAGTTGTGTTCAAATCCCAATCTATTATCATCTCTTTTATATTTACAGATCTTCTAGCTGTCATATAGCTATTTACTAACTCTTCCATTTCCTGTGGAGTAGTAGTTTCAATATCTATATTATGAAGTTGTCTATAAATTTCATTAATTGCTTCTACTATCTCTTTGGCATTAGTTTCTAATCTTTCATCTTCTTTATCAGCTTTTTTAGCTAGTTCTTTTTCAAAATCTTCTTTATCTACCCAAAGCTCATTGCCATTCCAATTAACAATAAGAGATTCTAAGTTAGTAGCAATGATATTCATATAGTATTTATATTTCACTGGAGATACTTTAGCTGGAGGTAACCAGTTTGTTTCTACTCCATCATTTATATACCAGTAGAGTTCTTCTACTCCATCATTATCTACATATATTCCAAACTCTCTTACATAAAATCCCTCTTCTAAATTGTCATTAGAGAATTGAATTGCTAATCTTACTGCATCTTCATTCTGCTCCTTTGAATAGATTTCTATCTCTTTTTTTAAAGATTTAAGACTTGTAAATTGTTCAGGATTCTCATTTTCTTCAAGAGTTCCATTCCCTATTTTTACATTAGTAAAGGTAATTGGTTTATTTTCAGCTTGGCATTTAGCAAGATATCTTTTTCCTATAGCTGTAAGTCCGTTATACATATTCCACCTCCATATCTATTATTTTTAACAAGCTTACTCTAACCATACTATTAATATTTTTAATAGGTTCTTTTCTAAAAAACTCTTTTTCTATCTCTTTTATTATGAATAAACCTGTTTTAAATTTATTACTGATATCTGTAATAGCATTATTTTTGAAAAATTCTTTCTCTATCTCTTTTGCACTAAATGAACCTAGTTTAAATTCATTTTCTAATGAATTATTAATCTCTATTACTTCTATTACACTTCTACAGTTTTTGTATTTTTCAATAGTATCTAACAAAGAAAATATCCAGTTTTCCGAAGCAGAAAATAGATTATATACTAGGATTTTAAAAGTAAACGGATTACCTCCATACTCCCACCATTCTCTTATCTCGACTGGTTTATTTAATTTTTTCAAATTTTCTTCTATTGATAATTTAGTTCCTTTTTTGGAGTGAACCATTATTGCATTTTTTATTAGATCTATCTTTATTTCTCTTGGAAGTATCTCTTTCCAGTTATCAATACTATATTGATAAGCTAATTCTGAGAGAACTTCATCTGATTGTTGTTCTAAATTTTCATAAATAGCCAATTTCGGAAGTTGCGAAATAACATCTTTTTTAAAATTTATTTCAAACTCTTTTGCTAAACATTTCAAATTCTTATATTTTTTCAAATTTTCTGGAAATAAAATTTGATAATCAGTATTTAAAAGATTATTCATCTTCTACTCCTTGATAATTTATAGTAGTAGCTATATCTTGAGCTACATGAGTTTTATCTATCTTTGTAAAAATAGGACTTACTATTTCTACTCTTTTTGCTCCAGCTTGAATTAAGAGTTGAATTAATTTATTTGGATTTATATCTCTTCCTAGTTTTGTTTTCTGCCATTGTTTATACTCCTCTACAGCTTTCCCTATATTAGAAGTAATTAAAGTTATATCATTCTCTCTATTTGCCCACCATTTTATATTTAATGAATATTTTAATGCTGTTGGAGCAATTATTTCTACTCTGTCTGTAAAAGGTCTTATATCATTATCAGATAGAGTTTTTTCTACTATTTCAAGTATCTCATGATTAGGAATTATTCCATTTTTTAATAATGGGATAACTTTTACTAATCCTGGAGTATCTCTTGGAGTATAGATATAGGCATCAGCTATATCCTGATGAGCAGTTAAGGTGTAATATCTATATGCTGCCACAGGTCCTGCTGTACTAAAGGATGTAGGTTTTAACCTTATTCTTTCTCTCAATCCTTCATCAGTTTCTTCATCTGCTCCTCCTGAAGATGCTGTTATATTTTCTACAGAGTTTAAATATGGAATATCATCTACAATGGTATTAATCTCTCCATTTTGTAAATTATTACCTATTTTTCCATCTTGCAAACAAGTAACATTTCCTAATACTTCCTGTTCTCCAATAACAAGTTCTATATTCTCATCTAATTCAAAATAAAGATCTCCAGAGGCAACTTTATGTCCTTTTGGTATTGTTATTACCTCCTCAAAAACTTTACTAAAAGTATATTTAATAGTTGCCTTTGCTCCTCTTGCTAGATTTCTTTTGACTCCTACTAACTCTCCTAGCGCTTCTAGATATGTTCCAGTTGCATATCTAAGGAGATTCATCTTTCCAGTAAAATTTATATTGTTATTTGCTATTGAAAATATATATGTTATCCAGGATATAAAATCATTAATAGGGTCTCCATCTTTAACTGTCACTTTCATAATCTCTTCATATCCTTTTTTCAAAGTATCTTCGAGTTTTAAAATATCATTATCAACAAATTTTATCTCATTCATTTATCTCTCCCTTTAAGCTTACAGATAGTTTTCCTATTAAACTTTCTTGAGTTGAAATGTTGATTTCAGTTGTTTTAAATCTTGGTTCTTCTCTATCTATTTCTTCAACTAAATCTGCTATAATACTTGCCTTAACTATTTCTTGAGGTTTATCAATATTCTCAACTATAATTCCTTTGTGTCTTGCAAGAGGAACATTACATTTAATTCTAGTTACTGTATTATCAATATTTTGATTAATTTCTTCACTTAAATTAGGCTTAAATATATAATTTCTTTCTTGAGTATCAGTTTTAATCTCCATTAGTTATACTCCTTTAAGCTCAAAGAAAGCTCCATTTTACTTACATTTCCTAAGCTTGTATATGCTTTATATGTTTCAGACATTGAAGTTATTACATACCAACCACTTCCTACTACTCTACTTCCTAAAATAAACTTTAATTTTTGTCCTTTTTTCATATAATCTTCAAACTCTTTAGCAGCAGCAGTTGGATTAACATTCCAAGCAGCATTAAGATGTATATTCAATTTAAGCTCATCTAATGCAACTCCCTCAAATTGTAGTTTAGGTTTTCCGTGCATAACTTCATGTTCTATCCATCTAACACTTTTATCTCCTGAAAGATTATTAATAGTCTTTATATAGAAAGAACTACAACCAAATATAGTCTTTCCTAAACTTCCTACAATCATCTCTCCTCCTATACTGGTGTTCCTGAAGTATCTGGTCCACCTTTAACTCCAGAGTGTTTATGAGTTATCAATGATATTCCACCAGCAACTACATCATCTGTAGCATTCATTCCACCATTTAGCTGAATATTTCCATTTATTGTTATATCTCCTGTAATCTTTATCTGGGGACATATAACTTCAATCTCTTTTTTACAATCTAAATATAGTTTAGATGTTTTTTCATCATAGATCACTTGAGTTCCATCAGAATATACAGTAATTGTTTTACCATCTCCTGCATTAGACATAATAGGAGCTGGCAAATCATAACCACTTCCAAGATACATTCCAGAGTTTCCATTGCTAACTAATAAACACAATCCCCTTTCTCCTATTTGAGGCATAGAGTATTGTTTAGTTCCTTTATTTCTTCCCTGAAATACTTGTAATTCTGCTGATTGGTCTTCTAAATCTTCAAAGTGAACTTTTACAGTTCCTTTATCATGATTTACTATAGACACAGTTCCAAACCTTATCATTCCTCTTCCTCCACCTTCCTTATATCTAGTGAGAGTGTATAATCTTTATAATTAGTATCTATCTTTGAAATTAAATATTTTCCTTCAAAGATTCCAAAGCCAACTATATAAATATTATTACCGACACTTAATAATTTGCTTTTTCCAAGCATTTGAATACTACCCCTGATACAATCCTTATTCTTTTCTCTTAAGGCTTTTTCAGCTATTTTACCAAGGTATTCCTCTTTTTGCTTTTGAGTTGCTCCTGGAGGCTCTTTTTCCTCATTTATAAAGAGTACCCTTTGAGTTCCTCTCTTATATCCTGCCCTCTGTTTAGTAAAGAAGCTTTTTTCTATTTTTTTTCCTAATTTACTATCATAATATGAAATTTTACAACCAGCATATCTATCTGTATCATCAGTTTCAAAAGAATATGATTTAAGATCTGTTCTTGAGAGATACATCACTGGTTCTTTTTCTTCATATAAAGTCTCTTCCAATAATATTAATTTATCGTTATAGAGTTTTACTAATATTCCAGCTTCTTTTCCTAATCTCTTTAAAAAGTTAAAGTAACTCTCTAGTCTAGCTTCAACTCTTTTATATTCAAACTTAAAATCAACTTCAAAAATTAACTCAAGGTTACATTCCTTTGCTATATCCGATGCTACCTTTTCCAATGTTACATTTTCCCAAACTCTATTCTTTTTATTATCCATAAGATTTGATGTTATATCCACTGATAGAGCTTTAATATTACATATATCAGGAGGTCCAGAGTAGCTAACATTATCAATATAGAAAGTTCCTATATCAATTTCTATAATTCCTGCAACTTCCCAGTTATAAAGATAGGCTTTTACTTCTAGTTTCTCCCCTTTAAGAGGAGCCCAACTGCTGATCCACAGTCCTTCTCTGTTTTGAATACTTAAATCTAAAGTATCAAATTCATTTAAAGAATCTGATTGAGTAAAACTAAGTAAATCATTATGAATATATTTTGTTATATTTTTGCCTTCATAAAGTATTTGTAATTCTACTCTTCTAGTGTTTCCTACTACATTATCAAGTGCTTTATTAATTAAATTATCCAACATCTTATCTCCTCCATGGTGGAGCAGTAGTATTAGCCTTTTTAGCTGAGTCTATCTCTTGATATTTAAGCTTTATCCCTGCTTTGAATACAATTACATCACTATACTCCTCATTCAACTCTAAAAGAAAATTATACAGTTTAGAATCATCAAATAACTTATATGCAATACTATCCCAAGTGTCTCCAGAGATTGTTGTATAAATTTTATCTGCCATTTCCCCTCCTATATGTTTCTCTTTGGTATCTATCAAAATAACCTTTGAATTGCTCATAAGACATTCTTGCATCATTTTCTAGAACTTCCTTTACACCTGCAGCATCTTTAGCATTAACTACAGGGGAATAAGTAAAATTAAAAGTAGTATTAGTATTATTTAAGCTAGAGCTATTATCAAAAGCTCCTAATAATCTTCCAGTTTTCTCCCATAGATTCATACTATTTGAATCTCTAGTAAGAGGAATTATAGCTTCAGATGCTCCTCCCTCTCCTATCATTGCAAGAGTTGGAGAACTAACAAATCCACCAGTTGCAAATCCAGGAATATATTCTTTAGCTTTGTTCACTAAAAATGATGCTCCTCCACTAATAGCATCACCTAAACTAAAGTTTTTAATCTCTTCAAATATTTCTAAGAAATAATCCTTTAGATCTTTTCCTAAATTCTTTAAATTTTCTATTTTAGATGCCATATAATCAAAAGGTATTCCTAATAGAGCCATAGCTTTCTCTTTAAATTCATTGAAATTATTAATTCCATTCATTACCATTTCAACTAGTTTATCTTTTAGTTCACTAGCCTTTAATTTGATAGTGTCCCAGTTTTCATATATTGATTTTCCAGCTTTAATAACAAATCCCATAGGACCAAGCATATACCAATATTTATCTACTAATTCAACTATCTTATTCTTAAGATCTATAGCTCCTTTTTTAACTGTATCCCAGTTTTTATATAGCAAATATCCTGCTGTAACAAGAGCTGTTATTCCTAAAATAGCTAATCCTACAGGAGTTGTAAAAAAAGCTATTCCTGCTTTAACAACTGTTCCTAGTTTTAAAATTCCACTTCCTATCCCTCTTAGAACACTTTTACCTGCTCTTCCAAAACTTTTAAATCCTTTTATAGTTTTTCCAATAAGTTCTTTATCAGTTATATAACCAATTAACTTTGTGTAATTAGAATATGCTGTAAAACCTAAACTAACAACTTTTAAAGCTCCTCCTATACCATATAAAGCTCCTGTTCCATAAACAATAGTTTTAGCCATTGCCTTTACTTTATCAGGATTTTTCTCAAGAAGTTCAGTAAATTTTCGTAAAGCTGGAGCTACTATTGCTATACCTTGATTTAAAAAAGGCAGTAATGTTTCTCCTGCTTGAGCTTGCAATATTTCCATTTGTGATTGTAAATTTTGCAATTCATTTTCTGTTGTTCCAGCTCTATTTTCATATTCCTTATCTGTTGCACCTTCATAATTCTTTTTATTCTTAACCAAGTTTAAATTTTGAGTATACTTTTCATAAGATTTAAGAACATTAGATGCTGCAACTTTTCCCTCTTCTCCAAATAGCATAGTCATAATTGCTGACTGATCTACTTTATTAGCTTTACTTAACTTTGAAAAGACAATATCCATAGCTTTTTCTGCATCTTTAGATGCAGTTTTTGCTAAAAATTGAGCATCTAATCCAAGCATTTCTAAAGCTTCTTTTTCTGATTTATCTGCTGCTTTTCCTTTAGATAAAACATTTAAAAGCTTTTTAGTTCCTGTAGCAGCTACCTCTGGTGCCATTCCCATCTCAATTAATGAAGCTCCTAAAGCAGCAGTCTGATTTTCAGCCATACCAGCAAGTTTAGGAATATTTCCTAATCTAGTTATAAATTCTGAAATTTGATCTTCTGAAGCTCCTGTATTATTTCCAAGAGTATTAATTTGATCAGTAAGTTCTTTTAATTTAGTTAAGTCCATATTAAAAGCATTTTTCCATATAAACATATATTTAGATGCTTGATCTCTATTCATATTAAAAGCTATTGCCATCTTAGAAGCTTGTTCTATATATGATACAGCCTCATCTTGCTTTAACCCTGACTGTCCTGCATTAGCAGCCATTCCATAAAGATCCTCTAATGAGATTGCCATTTTTTTCTCTGTAATAATAGATTGTAATTCTCTTTTAAATTTTGCCTCTTCCTCTTTATTGGCAAAATCAAATTGTTTCTTTACATCAGCAAAAGCACTTTCAGCTTTGATAGCAGAGTTAAGCAATACTCCCCCTGCCCCAGTAACCACACTAGCTCCTTTAATTGCTCCTCCACCTATACTTGAAACTTTATCAGCTTTATTTTTTAACCTTTCAGCTTTTTGATATTTTTCCATAGCTTTATTATAGTTGTTAGCTTTTTTCTCAAGTTCCTCATATGATTTTCCTATATCTTGTAATGATATATTTTGCTCTTTTAAGCTTTTGCTAGTTTCTCTAATATCTTCTATATGCTTTTTTTGCTTATTATTTAAACTTTCAATTTTATTTTCCAAAGATGAATACGTTTTATTTAATGAACTACTTTCCTTAGAGTTATCTTTTATCTCTTTTTCAACTCCATTAAATTCAGTTTTTAAAGTTTTCAATTGAGATTCTATACTTTTTATTTCCTTTGGAAGTTTTACATATTGTTCCATTAACTCTTCATTAACATCTTGATTTTCTTCTATTTTTTTAGTAACAGATGCTAGTTCAGTTTTTAATAACTTTTCTTTTGAACTTAGATTTGTAATCTCTTTAGATAATTTTTCTTTTGTTTTAGTTAATTCTCTTCCATGAGCATCTACTTCTGAAATACTTTTTTTCAATTTTAAAAGCTCTTTTTCAGCAGAATTTATCTGTTGCCTTGTATCTTTCCTAATTAATCTCAATTCACTAAGTTTTCTCAAAGCAACTTGACTTTTTCTTAAATCCTCTGTTTTTTTATTAACTGCATCTATTAAAGTAGTAGCATTTTTAAAACTACCTTTAAAACTAGAGCCTATTGTTGCTCCTATTCCAAAAGAGATTGCTAATTGTTTAACTCCCATATCTCCTCCAATAAAAAAACCACCTATTCTTTTAATAGAATAAGTGGTTGTTATTTATTTAGAAATTAATTTAAGAAGTATGGTTAACACTATATAAATCACTATTATAGCAATTAAAGCATAATATATAGTATAGCCTAATAAGATAGCCCCAAAGATTACAACAAAGACAAGAACTTTAAGAACTTTACTAAGAATAGGCCATATTTTAAATTTAAAATACTCCCATTTGGTTAATACAAGAGTTTCATCTCCAAGCAAATATCGCTCATATCTTTCTTTGGCAATAGCTTCGGTAATAGCTGCCTCTCGTTCAATTTCTTCACATTTTTTTTTATGTTGTGCATCAATTTCAGCACATTCTTTTTTACATTGCTCAACTGCTGTTCTTACTTGTTCTTTGGAATCTTTAATATTTTTTTTAATAAAATTAATAATTGACATAGGTCCTCTCCTCCTCTTACTATGAGTATACCTTATAACAAGAGAAAGAACAACCACTTATTCTATATTTAGTTTCCATTGTTCTGTTCATTTAACAATTCTGTTAATGATTCTATCCAATCACTCCACTCGTAAATTGGCATTTCCAGCCAATAAACAAGTGAAGTTTTAGTTTGTTTTGAAAGAGTTATTCCGATTTTTCTGATAGTAATTCCATTAAGACCTGATATTCCAAACCGTCGAAAAAACCCTTAATCATATTTGTTATTTTTATATATTCTATGGCTGATAATGTTTCTAAGTCTGAAGGAGTACAACCAATTATTTTAGATGCAATAAGCCCTAAATAACATCTTGTATTCTCCATTTCTCCTTTTAAACAAATTCCACCAGTTAATAAAAACTCTCTTTCAGCTTCAAGTAATATTTTTGCAGTAAAATCCTCTTTCTTTATATTAATTTCAGAGATAGTTTGTTGATTATCTCCAAATCCTGTAATAATAGGTTTTTCTAACTTCATTTACCCCTCCTTACATTCCCATAGCAGCTCTTAAATCTGTTAAATAATCAGTTCCTCTTACTTTAAAAATCATATTAATTTTATCAACTTCAAGTACCTCTTCTCCATCATATTCAACTTTCATATAATTAACTGCAAATTCTTGTTTAGAATCTGTAGCTTTTCCTACTGATAATTTCCCTTGAGAAAAACCTTTAGGATATCCTTTGACCATTATTCTATATTTCCCTGTTATAAACTTCCCTGCATTTTGATCTAATGATTGAATTCCTGCTTTTATCTCAAGATTATATGCCCTTTGTTCTAGCATATTGTAGTTCTGATCTATAAGGGTTCTAAAGTTTAACCCCATATTCATTGCTTGAAGATGCCCCAATGTTGTTGAATCAATCTCTCCTGCTATTCCTGCTCCTGAAATTGTTTCAGACATAAATTGTATATCTGGCATATCAACATCAACTAAGGCTGTTAATGATCTGCTACCATCAGCATAAAGTTGATAGTTTGTAACTTTCTCTGGAATTATTCCTGGTCCTGTTAATCCTGACATTTGTTACCTCCTAAAATAAGTTGCTATAATAATTAGTATCTATTTCTAAATCAAAGCATATATCTTCAGCTGGTAATGCTGGAGAGAAGTATAATTTGAACTTAATTTTTCCATCTATCAATGAAGTAGTAGGATTATCCTCTTCTCTAAATTCAACTCTTCCCCCTATAATCATTCCAGCAGCCATTAAACCATTTAACCAAATATTTACACTATCAGTGATAGTAGTTATTAAGTTTTTATTCATAGGATTATCAACTTTTTGCCAATATGTTTGAACTAAACTATTAGTTAAGAAGTTAAACATAAGTCTTGAAACTATAAAATTATCCTTTGGATCTGTTACATCTGGATAGCAACCAGTTCTATTTCCCCAAGCTACCCAACCACCAATCCAGTTAATAGAAGTAGTAATTCCATTTTCGTTAAGATAATTTGCTTCATCTAACCCTAAGAACATATCTGTACCATCTGCTAAACAAGCAGAGTCTGCTTTTATTCCCTCATTAGATGGAGATTTATAAGGTATTCCATCATTTTCAGCTGCTAGTGATTGAATTAAACAAGCAACTTGTGTTGATAAGTGATATTGAGTATCTCCTAATTTTACCTTTGGATAGCATACTTCTAAGTAAGTAGAAATTAAATTGTTATCATTTTTGTGTTTAACTGCATCAGAATACTTAGGTACAGTTTTAGTATCAATATCTACAAGAGCAAATCCTTTAAAATGTCCATTGATTAAACTTGCTTTAGTTTCCATTACTGCCACTACTGTACTATCTGTTGACCACTTAGGAGCTAGTACTAAGTTTGGCACAAGTCTATATTTAGGGAAAACCATTGAAATACATTCTAATCCTTTTTTAGCTCCTGAGGATGGATCTATTCCTCCTACAATATCTGTGTTTTTTATAGCACTAGGGTCTAATTTATCATAAGTTACTGTTAAATTATTACCAGAAACTTCCTCTTCTCCTGTTTGAACAATCATTAGATAACCATTTGCATCAAATTCAGTTGTATAAGTTATTTTTGGAGTGATATTTAAAGAACTTATTATAATTCCAATATCTTTAATTACTGCTGTTTTATCTTCTCCAAATGGAACTGATTGACTTTGTACTGATTTTTTATGTGTCTTAGGATCTAGTACATTGACTAATACAATAGGTCCTATTCCAAACTTACTAAAATGTGCATCTATAGCTTCACATAGTGTATAATTTTCAAAATCATTAACAAATCCAAACTCTTTTACAGCCTCTTCATATGAGTAACATAATATAGGAGTATTTATATTTTGTTTCTCACACATATTAATAGGGGCAGTACCTACATAAAAGGGTGTTATGGAATCTGTTTTAGTAGCTAATAATGATGTAGCTGTTTCTTGGGTTCTAACTCCATGATTAAATGCCATTATTTACCTCCCAATTTCTTTAAAATTTTATTAAATAAGATATTTTCTCTTGTACCTGCTTTAACTATATTCCCTTTTTTTAGAGCAAATTCAGAGTTTATCTCTATAAATAAAGGTGCTATCTCTGGAAATTCCTTGATTGCCTCCTCTACATTTGAAGGAAAATCTCCTAAATATACAGTATTAGTCATCAGTCCATATTTTCTGATGGAAGGACCTAAGTATATTTTAGAAGCTTTCTCTTTTACTATCTCTTTAGCTTTTTCTTTTCTCTCTGCCATCTACTCCCACTCTCCTTGTATCCATTTATCTACATCAGTTCTATAAGCTTTTGTTCTTATAAATTTAAAAGTAACTTCTCCAGCCATATAGAGGCTATTACTATCTATTTCCCATTTAGCATTTGTACAAGCTTCAAACTCATCTAAATAGATTCCTGGTTCTAAAACTTTTTCTATAACTATATCTATCATCTGATATAGTTTTTGATATATCTCTTTAGTATTATCTATATAGAGCAAAATACTAACTTTTATATCTATCTCTTTACTCTCCAAAGTATTAGCTCCTGATGAAGCTACGATTCCAATAGCAGGAACTATCTCCTCTATTCTCTCAGTTGGAATTGGTCCTATAAAGACTTCAGGAGTTTTTGGAGAACCTTCTGTAGTATTAGTTTCTATTGTGATACTTTTTTCTATTAATTTTTTTAATTCACATTCTAAATCATATATTTTTTTCATAGATGCCCCTTTAAAATTCTATCTATCTCTCTATCTAAATTTTTTTCTAATATTTTAGGTGCTTTATCTTCTACATACTCTTCAACACTTTCAGTTCCAAGCATTTGTGGAATAGAAACTGTTTTTAAATCTTGTATTGTAGCTTTTCTATTTGAAGCTTTTCTTTGAAATATTCCACGATGCCCATTTTTCATAGTTGCTAAGAAAGGGCGTCCATATAAATTCTCTTTTCCTACTACAGCCTTTCTTTTCTCCCTCTTTTTTACCCTAACTAAAAGAGTTCCATCTGATTTTTTATATTTAAAAAACTTATATAGAGAAAGTCTTGGAGATTTAGATCTAATATATCCAATAGGACTTTTAAAATTAGCTTTTTTAACTGATAAAGTTTTTTCAACTTCTGTAGAACTAATAGCATAATTTGTTGTTGCATCTTTTTTTAAGTCTTTTTTTATAGTTATAATAGATCTATTTACAGCTGATGAGGTAGCTCTTTCTATCCCATTTTTTATTCCTGAAAGTAGTCTTTGTGCTTTATCTAAATTTTTAATTTCAATAAAACCATTAGCCATTAGTAAGCTGTTACCTCCTTCAATCTGATTGTTGTTATTCCCTCTTGAGAATACCAATCATTTACAAGATAGGTAGTTCCATTTACTTTTAATCTTTTTCCAGGAACTCTTCTTTTTAAACTAAATTCTTCTGATTTTAGATAAAGTATCAAATCTACTGAATAGTATGTGTCATCTATAGCTTCCTCTGAAAAATCCTTATCAAGATGCTCTATTACTCCTACATAAATTTCATCTTCAATATTGATATGTTCTCCCATCTCCTCAAAGTTCAGGAAGATATTTACATCTTCCTGAAGCATTGATTTAAAACTTAGAGGGTTACTCTGCATTTTTCTTTCTTCCATTTTTAGCTGGTTTCTCCTCTTCAGCATCTACTATTGGAATTTCCTCTGTTATATCATCAGCTAAAACTAAAATAGTTCCTGTTGATAAAAGATATTGTTTTTCTTTCTCATCAACTTTTATTTCTGCTTCACTGCCTATTGAATGTTGTCCATAAATTCTTAAAAATTTTACCTTCATTTCTCCTCCATTTCGCAAGTTCCGAAATTATTCAGCATCACAAACTACTACATTGAAGTATCCTGACAAGTCATCAGGTTGTAAAACTGGTCTTGATTCAGTTGTAATATTCTTTTGTTTTTTGTTTGGTGAGTCTACATCAGAAAATCTTTTAACCATATGTACATCATTTGTTCCCATATTTATAATAGGAGCATATAGAATTTTTCCCTCTGTTGAACCTCCTAAAATCATATTTGTAGGCATTAACTGAATCTCTTTTCCATCATATCCAATTACTTTTCTTGAATATCTAAATAGTTCTACCCCATAAGTTTTATAAGTTCCTAACCATACAACTCCAGGATATTGTCTTGTTACTTCTTTTACAAACTCTGTTTGTAGATCTTTGCTTAACATATCATGTTTAAACTCTTTAGAGTTCATAAATTTATCAGCAGCAGTCAATCCCATAACTACATTTCTAACTATAACTCCACTTTCTTCAGCTTTAGCTAAAATTTCATCTAAGGAAGTAATAGGATTTACTCCCTCTTCTCCCCATTTTTTACTACTTTCAAGAGTTACCATATTATCTATTCCATAATCAACCTCATAAGATGCTTCATCTGTTGTTGAGGTAACTTTTCCAGTAGTTAAGAATTGAGATACTATTAACTCCTCTTTATTTGCAATATATCTCTCTTGATCAGCTAATATCTCTGCTATTCTCTTTCCAACTCTCTGTGCTGGCTGATAATCCCCAGTAAAATTCATTCCAGCTTCTCTAACAAAATAATCTTTAGGTCCTAATGTTCTTGATACTGCAATATTAGGTGCTGTAATAAGGTTTGTTGTAGTTGTTCTATCCACAACTGGTCTTCCCATTTCAAGTGGAGTTACAAATGGAGCTGTATGCTCTCCACCTTTAGTTATTTCAAGCATAATCTCTTCAGTAGGTACTGTCTCAGAGTTACTAAAAAATAGATCTGTTAAAAAATTCTTTTTAGGTTCCCAAGCATCTCTTATTTTTCTTATTGTTTTCGGTGTATATAGATCAAATTCGTTCGCCATTTTTTCCTCCTATTATCTTAAAAATAACCCTATTTTTCTTAATTCTTGCTTTAATTTTAATTTTTCAGTTGGATCACTAGGTAATAAAACAAAACTTTCCACTAAATATGCTGTTAATATAGCTGAGCATTGTTTATCTGCCTCTGCTCCTTCATAAGCTATTGCATAAGGTGTAGTATAAGTGGCACTTTTATTATATTTCCCATAGTTTCCACTAGCATCTACTCCAATAACATCCCCAGCTTTTACTGCATCTTTTACTGTCAAAGGTTGAGAAATTAAAGGATAATCTCCAAAAAATATCTGTTTTTCCTTATTTGTAAACTTTACATTATTGGCCATAAATCTTTCCTCCTATTTTTTTATATTTAACTCTTTTAAAGCTGTTTCTATAACACTATTTAACATCTGCTCTTTTTCACTTCCCTCAATTCCAGAAGTGATCCCATTAAATCCTGCTGCTGCTTTTTCCTCTTCTCCTCTGTCAATCTCTCTTCCAGCATGTTCAGAGTTCATATTATATAGATCTACAATAATATCCTTGTAATCTCTTGGCTCTTCAAATTTAGCCTTATCTACTAATTCTTTTGCAGCTTTACTATAAGTTTTAATTCCATCTAAGTTTTGAATTCTTTTTCTCTCTTCTGCAACTGCAGTCTGTACAGCTCCATTAATTGCACTTTTTACTGTATCAGTGTTTATAAGTTCAGTTTGTAGCTCATTTATTAGCTCTGGATATTGAGCTTTTAATTCTTTTAATGTCATTGTTGCCTCCTGAGTTTTTTTATTTAAAATTTCTGAAAGTTCTTTAGGTATTTTCTTTGAATTTTTTATATTCATAGAACATACAGTTTGAATATTTGAATTGATAATATTAGTATCATAAGATGCTATCTCATCTATAAAACCTGCTTCTAATGCCTCTTGTGTATTAAAGAATGTTTCTTCATCCATTTTTTTTGCTATTTTCTCTCTTGAGAGAGAAGATTTTTCCACATAAAGATCTAACATATTCTCTTTAGTCTTGTTCAGGTGTTCTATTGCCTCTGTCATCTCTTTGGTGTTTGAATATCCCATGTACATCAATGGATTATGGATCATAAAGTAACACCCTTTTCCCATAACTGTTTTATTTGCTGCAATAGCAATAAGAGTTGCTGCTGAACATGCCATTCCATCAATATATGCAGTTACCTCTTTTTCTTGGGATAGTCTTTTAAGTTCATGATATATTGCTAATGCCTCTGCAATATCTCCTCCAGGTGAGTTAATCTTTACTGATATTTTTTTACAATTTTTTATTTCTTTAAGTTGCTGAGCAAAAATTAAAGAACTTGTTTCTCCAAACTCTTCCCATGCCCATTTTGTAATCTCACCTGAAATTCTTATCTCTCCTTCATCATTGGAAAGATTTTTTATTGAAAAAAATGATATTTTACTCACTTACTTCACCTCCAATCTCCTTTGAGATTTTCTTAATTTCTAAAATTTTTATCTCCTCTTCAAGTCTAGCCTCCAATATCTCATCAAAGTCCAAACCACTTTCAGCTGTAATTATTCCTCTCGTTGTAGTGTAGTTGTCGAGAGATGTTTTATTAGCATTTGCCTCTTTCAGTGGATCTAATGAAGATTTACCACTACCTACCCAAATGCAACGACAAAAAGCATATCTCACTGCCTCATCTTCAAAGAATCTTGGACAATCTATATCTCCATTTCTTATAAGCTCTAAAATAAACTCCTCATAAACTGGCTGGCATAGTGTCCTTTCTAATAGCTTTCTACACACTAAAAATCTTTGATGTGCCTCCTCAAGAGATGCCTTGGCAGCAGAATAAGAAGCTTTAAATGAACTCATCAATACTTCATGTGGTATCTCTAGTTGAGCTCCTATCTCCTCATAAACTGCATCTACAAAGTCCTTATATGATTTATTAGGTCTTGTAGTTGTAAACTCTTTGATAGTTTCTCCATCTTTAGCTATTATTCCCATTCCATGATCCAATGAAATTTTATCTGTTCTATCTTTAGATATTCCCTCTGCTCCTTCACTACTTCCAAAAGCAGATGTATTAATAAAGCCTTCCACATCTTTAGTCTCTATTATGAATCCTAATGAGGCGTTGATAGCTGCTGCAATCAGTTCAGCCTCTTTATATCTACCTAAATTTTTAATAGGATAGATTATAGATGCTAGAAGTGGAACTCCTCTTCTCTGTCCTACTCTTTCAGGTTCAAAAATATGTAAAATATTTCTTCTACCCAAAGAGTTAAACACTGGGTATCCTTTAATCTCTGAATATCCATCTCCTGGGTGTCTATCAGAAATGTAATATTTCAGTAGATCACCATTTGGAGCAAACTCAATTCCACCTTTTATCAACTGATTGTAAGTAAATCTAGGATTTACTATTCTATCTGCCTCTATCATTTGTAAGCATAATTCTATTTCTACTCCTGCTCTTTTCTTTCTCTTTGGAATAACAAAGGCATCTCCATTCATTATCCAGCTAAGTTGTACAAGAGCTTGAATTGTGAAAAAATCGTGCATTCTATTAAAATCTGCATTTGTAGAAGATGCCCAAGCATTAAATTTAGCTTTTATTATTTTTTCATATTCCCTAGCCTGTTCCTTAGTTATTCCTGCTATTTGATAATTGATATTAGGTTTAGGAAGTAGCCCTGTCCCCACTATCTTAGTTCTCATCTTTTTAAGAGCAGCCCCTGCAAGCTCATTATTCATATAGAGATTTCTTGACTTAGCTCTTAAATCATCTAAATCCCATAAAATGTCATTATCAGGACTCTCTGGATATGTGTACCAATTTGAAAGAGAAGGGTCATCTTTATTGCTATAACCTATTCCATTAACCATTTTTACAGTTGTCATAGTTTTAGCAGTAGGAGTAGGAGCTGATTTAGTTGCTGAATATGCTCTTTTTCTCTTTTTCCTACTCATTTTCTACCCCCTTGGAATAAATTGAACAAATCTAGGTCCAGTTTTTCCTTCAGCTCGTTCCAATCTTTCAGCCCATAACTCTATATTTTTCGCAATTTCCGAAGCATTTACCCTTGTTAAAGTTCTATTTCCTATTGTGTAGCTCTGCCCCATTGCCACCTTTTCTTCTGCTGCAAGCCACATATCTAAATGTCTTTGACACTGTTCTTTAGTAAATATCATCTTTTTTCTCCTTTACTTTGGTATTTTTCACTACTTAAATCTACTCCTAGAAGTTCCATTCCTGCTGTTGCATAGTTCATAAGGTCAAGAGGCTCATTCCTTCTACCTGGAAGTACTTGCCATTCAATTTTCTCTCCCTTAGCTGACATAGTTTTAACTTTTACCTCTGCCGTTAACCCTTCAAAGAATGCCATTCCACAACCCTTTGTAGAATCTGCTGGAAAATGAACAGTTCCATTCCCCTCTAAAATAGTTAATCTTGTATAAACTAAATCTTTTAAGGCATTAACTCCTAGACTCAACAAGTTTATACTTGGAACCCCTTTCTTAGTAGTTTTTCTAAAACCATTAAGAATGTTAATCCCAAATCCTCCCTGTCCCTTGATTGCAAATATATTTCTTACAGCCTTTCCTGCAACATATTTATATACATTTCCTGTATGATGTCCTCCAGAGTCAATAAGAGTACAAGCTATTGGAAGTTGCTTTTTATTCTTAAATGAGAACTTTTTTCTTAAAAACTCATCAAGTTTAATCCAAACATCTTCTTTTCCTGGGCTACCTGGAAAATCCCTATATTGAACTACATAACTCTCATATCCATATCCCCAACCAACAACTAAAACTTCTAGCCTGTTGTCTTGAACGTCAACACCAGCAGTTAAAAATTTTATATTAGGATGCAACTCTGCTCCATATTCCTCTCTTCTCTCAAAAAGAGCTTCATAATCTAGTTGTTCATTGAGATGTAAAACAAATGTTTCTCCCAACATAGTATTTGTAAAAGTTCTCATTCTCATCTCATCATCTTTTACTCTAAGATACTCTTCATACATTTCATTCCAAGTTACCCACGGAGAAGCTAAAGCATTAAGGTGAAAACTTCTATTAACTTTTTCCTTTGGAAACTTAGCAATCCATTTTCCTGTTGCTTGATTATTAATTTTCCAAAGCTCTTCAACTTCCATAATTCCACAACTTTGACACTCCATTTTTATAATTCCTTCATCATCATGGATATATTCCCATTTTAAAGGTTGATACTCTCCACAGTGAGGACAAGCTAAGCACCACTCCTCTTGTGATCCTTCAAGATATAATTTTTGAATTTTAGAAGTCGTATCATCTGTTGGAGTAGATACTCTCAGCATTTTTCTATTAAAAAAAGTTGTAGTTCTTCTTTCAGCAAGTTTAACTGGATCTCCCTCTTCTCCTGCTGATTGTGGAAATCTATCCACTTCATCTAGCAAAGTTATTCTAATAGGTCTACTGGCTAATCCTGAAGGACTATTTGCTCCAACAAATCTTACAAAGCCTCCTGGAAACATCTTTCCTTGAACTGTTCCTTCAGCTTTTTTATTTGCTTTTTTTACTAAGTCTCTAAGAACTTTAGTATCTCTTATCATTGGTTCAACTCTTTCTTTAGAAAATGATTTAGCATCTTCTACTGTAGGTTGAACAAAGAGAATAGAACATGGATCCAAGTGCATATATCTTCCAAGGACATTTAAAAGAGCTTCGCTTTTGCCTACCTGACTACTACTCTTTATAGTTACAGATTCTGTATGGCTATCTGTTAAACAGTTATATATCTCTTTCATATACGGAGTTCTATCTGTTGACCATCTACCTGACTCTGCTGAACTCTCTTTAGAAAGAATTCTATACTTATCTGCCCACTCTCCTATGGTTAAATCAGGAGCAGGTTCTAATATTTTTAATAAACTTGCAAAAAAATTAATTGTCCTCTGCTCTATCAACATCAATATCCTCCATTTTTAATTCTTTATACTCTGATAGTTCTTTTAAACTTTCTCCTATCAAAGTCTTTAAAATATTTTCTATTTCTCTTCTACTGCTAATATTTAATAACTGTATACTTGCCTTAGTAGGAAGTGCTGTAAGTTTAGCTTTAAACCTTGCTAACATATCAGAAACAAGCAATTCAATACTATCTTTATGGTGATATTCACCTTGAAGTATTGCAAGTTTAAATTTTTTCATATCTGTATCTACTTTTCTTGCTTCTGCTATCTCATCTTTTCCTGAAGAGTTTTCTACAAAAATTTTTATTCCTAAAAGCAGATCATATTTTGCTGGAGCAATTCTAGCATCTTTAAAATAATCTCTAACTTTTCTCTCTGAAAATCCAAATATCCTAGCCATTCTACTCTCTGTGGCTATTACCTCTGGCTCATTTTTCCCTATCATTTTTTCTATCACCATTCCCCAAAAAATTTTGGCAAGTCCTAAAAAAATCCCAGAATTGAAAACTTTCGGACCTCACAGAGCCACAATGGAATTTAGGCTAGACAGTACCTTGGGGCTAGTCTAGGACTTTAGGAGCATTCTCCTTGTTTAAATCTTTTTTAGCTTTCTCTATCTTTAGTTCAAGAAGCTCTTCTTCTAACTTACCAGCCTTTCTTTCAGCTTTGATCTCTCCCATATACTCATAACCAAGCATATTGTTTATTTCTTTTAATGCTGCTTGTGATGCTGAGAGATTATATATTGTTTTTTTCTTAACATTCCTAGAAGTTATTCTTCCTAATGTTCCGTTGCTCTCATCATGATATACTGTTTCTATAACCTCAATACCTTTCATCCCTAATACAGCTATCTCTTTTAAATCATTAGCTATTTGTTCAGCTCCAAGTTTTGTATCTTCAAATAATCTTTCTCTTAGTGCTATCATTGTCTTTTGAATCTTTGGATGTTTCTCTATATCTGCTGCCTTGGTACTCTTAGCATATCCTGCTATCTCTTTAGCCTCTTGTGTGCTATATCCATTCATTCTTGCAATTACATAAGCTGTTTGTTTTTCTGTCAAGCCCTCTAAATTGCATATCGTTGCATTTTCTTCAACTACTGCTATCTCCTCTAAACAAGCAAGATATTTAACATAGTATCTAGCTATCCAACTTTTAATTGTATTTATAGATTTTTTAGTTCTTCTTGCTATCTCTTCATACCTATGTTTTTTAGTTTTTCCAAACTTCTGTTTCTCTAGTTGCATATAGAGATGCAATATTCCTAATTTTTCTTTATCTAGTTTCTCTATAATATTCATTAAAGCTCCTATTTAAAATTTTCTTGAATATCTTGCCAGTTATACTCTTGTCCATTTCTTATCAGAGTAATATCTTCTTTTCCTAAAAGTTTATATCTTTTGACTATAACATCAACAAACTGTGGATCAAACTCCATTAAATATGCTTTTCTTTTTAGCTGCTCAGCTGTTATTAAAGTACTTCCACTACCTCCGAATAGATCTAAGACATTTTGATTATTTTTACTAGAGTTTAGCATTAGTCTTGCAATGAGTTTTAAAGGTTTCATTGTAGGATGCACATCATTTTTTAATGGCTTATTCTCTCTTATAATTGTTGAACTTTTTTCTAGCTCCTCTCTTAGAGAATTTATGTATTGAATTAACTCTTCTTTTGATTTCTTCTTTAAACTTTCTATCTCCTCGATCACTGTGTCCTGTGTGAAATCTTTTACAAAGAAGTGAGATTTGCCAGGTTTCCAACCGTACAAACATGGTTCATGCCTCCAGTTATAGTCTTGTCTGGATAAATTAAAACTATTTTTTACCCATATTAAGCATTGGGATAACTTGAATCCAGCTTCCTCTAATGCTTTTCTGAATGCTATTGCTTCAGAATCTGCATGAAATATATAATATGCAGCTCCTTCCTCAAGAACTTCAAAGGCATTTTTATAAAATTTACTTAAAAAACTATAAAACTCACTAGATTGCATATTATCATTTTTTATTTTCATTCCAGAGTCACTCTCATAATCTATGTTATAAGGAGGATCTGTTACCATCAATGATGCTATCTCTCCATTCATCAATTTTTTAACATCTTCAAGCTTTGTTGAATCTCCACACATTAGTCTATGATTACCAAGCAAATAAATATCTCCTTGCTGAGAAAAATAATTTTCTTCAACTTCTGGTGTATCAACTTCTTTTATCTCATCAAGATTATCTAATTCCATGCCTATTTTTTCTTCTAAAGCTTGCATATCAATATCAATCATAGTTACTAGATCTTCACTCATATTAGATAGAATTTCAAAAAGTTTCTTTTCATTCCACTGTCCTTGCTCTTGTGCTTTTACTTCTAAAATTCTAAGAGCATTTAATTCCTCATCTGTAAGTTTTTCTATTCTTACAGCTTTAATTTTTTTAAATCCTAATTGTTGGGCTGCTTCAAATTTCCCATTTTCATAAAGAACTTTATTATCATAACTTAGGATAACTGGAATAATCATTCCTAATCTTGTAAATAATCTTTTATAGCTATCTATTTGCTCTGGAGTAGATGTTCTAGGATTATTTTCATCTAAACTTATTTTTTCTATTTCTATTTCTAATATCTCCATTCATCTCACCTTCCTTCGTTGAATTTCGTATAAAAAACTAAGTTATTTCTTGAATTTATAACTGTTTTGTTTTAGAAATCCCCGCAACCTATATTATTATCACGCGAGGAACAGCTCCAAAACCCTTATTTTTAGGGAACTCTTATAAAAAAATTCTTCAAAAAGCGGACATATTTGTGACCTTTTTACATAAACGAAATGGTTAAACCCTCACTATATGAACATTTAACCTTACTTTTAATTTGTAATAAATTATTTATAAAGAATTCTAATCTCTCTCTATTCCCAAAATTATTTCTTTTTGGACTCCCTCTTGTTTGAGCTTCCTCTAATGCTTCTTTAACTTGAACTTTATATCTTCTAACTTGTCTACTGCTTTTTTCTGATAAAACAGTAATGACATAACCTACAACTTTCTCATCCAGGATATGCTCCTGGAGATCTCTTACTAATGTTTTTATCTCTCTAGATTTATAACCTTTCATCTTCTCCAAAAGTATTTTTATATCTCTCTCTATCTCTGAAGTAAGATACTTAACCAAAATTAAACCAATTTTATTTACTACACTTTCTTTTAGATACTCAATAGTCAAATCTTCAACTATATTTGAATATCCAAAATATTTAATCATTGTTGATGAAAGCTTATGCTCTATTCTCATTTTTGCCCCATAACTTTTATTAATACTCTTTTTATTGTGTTCATGGGACTTGCTATATAGTCTTAACTTCCAGCCCTTATCCATTTGAAAAATAAAGCCTGTAGAATAAAAGAAGTCTTGATTTACATCAAAATTATTAAATTGAAGCCTTTCTTTAGCTTTTATATTTCTACTTAATGCTTTATAAAAAGTAATAATAATATTGTGAAAATCATAAAAAGACTTAATATCTTCTTGAATACAGATCTCTAAATAATCATACTTAATTTGAGATAAACTTATTTTTTCAAGAGTTATATCTTCCAAAATAGTTAATATTTTCATATCTACAATCATTTTTTTTGTACTGTCAGATAAAGGATATAGATTATCTAAATTCCCAAATCTAGCATATGAAAAATCTATTTTTATTACTACCTTGTCTTGTTTTTCTCTAACTTTAATCTCATTGATATTCTCTTGATTAATAATAAAAGTTTGGGTAGTTCCTGCAAGTTTTTTAGGCTGTATATCCTTAAATCTTTTCTGTATTGCAAGAATGACAAGGTCAGCTTCAACTTCCAGTTCTACCCAGACCACTGCCCTGTCTAGTCCTACCATCTTTTTTCTCCTTTATTACTTTATAAAAAAACATCAATCTGATTGATGTTCTCTGATAAAGTCAGGATTGCTCCTGCTAATATTTAATTACTCAATGAGATCTGTTTAAATTTTTATAAGAAAATTGTTAGTTAAAAATTGCATTTTACAGGAGAGAAATAAACAGATCTCACTTAATAATTAATTTTTATCTCCTTCCAACCATTGGAAAATTTTTGATAAAATACTATATTAGCCTCTGGAAAAGTTTTCTTTGAAATTTTTGCTTTACGTCTAATCTCTTTTAATGATCCGCTGCAATCTTTATCAACAATTAACTTTTTTTCTATTCCTTCATGAATAATTGTTCCTAGATATGCTTTATACATAAATTTATATCTTTCTTGTATTTCCATAGTCCCTCCATTTATTCCTTTTATTTCTTTCTTTTGCTATAATTAAATAGATAACGTTATCTAAAAAATATATAAGGAGAATCTTTGTGAAGAATAAAAAAAATAACAATAAATCAACAATTACAATTTCAGAATTTTTAAAAAAAATAATTGTTTTAAAGAAAAAAATTGATAAAAATTAATTTTCTTCTTTAGGTGACTTGAAGAGCTCTTCATATGGAATATTTGTTACTTCTGCTATTCTTTCCACTGTAGACATTCTAAAACCTTTTCCAGCTTCCCATTGCTTTAAACTATTTTGCAAGGACTGAGGTTTTATATCTAAGCGTCTGCATAATTCAGCCTTAGACATCTTAGAAAAAACTAATTCATCTAGTCTTTTTCTTAATATCTGAGAAATTTTCATTTGATCGCCCTCCTTTTTAATAATTTATATTTCTTATTAACTTAATAATAAGTTAATAATCTAATTTTGTCAACATAAAAAAAAGCAAAGATAAAAATCTTTGCTCTAAAAAATTATTCTTTTATTTTAAAAATCATATTTAATCCCATCTTCAATAGCTTTTTTTAATTCTTTTAATTCTTTTTTATTTTCTTCATAGATTCCTTTTTCTCTTAAATCACATTCAATATTTCTAAGTATACTTTTCAAAATATAATTTCTATCCTCTTCAGACATCATTTTAAAAAGTTGAAGATAAATATCGCTCTTTTCTTTCTCTTTTTCTAGTTTTTCTGTAATTTTTTTTTGTATTTTTATTTGATCAAATAAATCAGAATCCTCTAATTTTCCCAATATTTCTTTATACTCTTCATTTTCTTTTTTTAACTTTTCATACTTTTCAGTAAAACTTGGAGGAGCAGAATCTTTCTCCCAAGCTAAAAATAATTCTTCTTTCTCTTCCTTAGTTAGTGGAAGATTTTCTAAAATTGCATCTAATTTATTTCTTCTAGGAAGTGCTTTTTCTTTTTTTAAGTCTGAAATATACCCCTCTGTTATATCTGATAATATGCTTAAATCTTTAACTTTTATTTTTTTCTTTTGCATAATTTCTTCTAACATTTTTCCAAACATTTTTATTGCCTCCTAAGTTTTAAATCTTATTTTATTTTACTACAAAACTTATAAAAATTGTAAGTATAAAAAATTGTTTTTTTATATATTGACAATTATAAGTTATTTGTCTTATACTCTTAATAAGATGAAAAACTTTTATTTTATAATTAAGTTAAAAAACTAATACGGAGGTGACATTTTTAAAATTTTAAACAATTTGTAAGGAGGTGAAATAATGGGCATAATAGGAATATTAGGGATAGGATTATTATTGTTAGTACTACCATTTTCTTGTGCTAAATATAATGTTTTATACAATAAAACAGTTAGAACAGAAGTAGGAAAAAGTATAATGAATAGTGATAGAGAAATTTTTAAAAGCTCTAAACCTTATGTAGAAAACTCAATTCAAACATTACATAACTATAAAATGCAATATGACTTAGCTAATGATGAAGATAAACAAATAATAGCTAATAATATAAAATCTGAATTTGCTAATTTTGATAGCAATTTGATAGAAAATAATAATTTAAGACATTTTTTAGAAAGTATTAGAGGAGGATATTAAGAATGAAAAAATTACTAATGATAGGTGCTGTAATAGGGATAGTTGTAGGTTGTGAATCAGTTCCAGCACAAAAAACATCAACTGATATAGAAAGAGAGAAACAAGAGACATTATCTAAACAAGCTATTGAAAGTGTTGGATTGCCTAATATTTCAAATTTTTATGAGAAAAAAACTTTAAAAAAAATTCTTGAAATGAGAGATAATCCAAAATTAATAAACTATTTTTACACTAAAAACAACATGAGTGGAAAATGGGTATACGAAGGAAAATGTATAGGTTTTGGAATTTCTTATACAACTCAATATACTAATCCAGAAAAAATAACAATAACTAGAGATCTTGATATGGGGCCTCATTGGGGAGATCAGACAAATGTTATACAGCAAGCTGATCCTAATGGACTTTATAGTGTACCAAATGGGACAGCAACTTGGATAATGAGAGTTACAGATGATGGAAAAACTATTGTTGACTATATAGAAAGTGAAATAAGAGTATCACAAAATAAAATTCCTGTAAGATTATGTGAAAAATGGAGTTTACCTGAAAATTATTAATAATATTTTTTAAACTACTGAATAGAGTATCCTAGATATAGAAAAATAAAGACCTGTCATAGTCTTTCTAGGATGCTCTCTTGAGTAGATTACTCAAAAAAGTGAGGTGAAAATAATTATTTAAAATTATAGTGTTTTACAAAGGAGTGAATAATCAACTATTTCTTTTTAACTGGTGGCTTTGGAGTTGTTGGATGATTTCCAGTAGCCATTTCAGCACTATTATTTATTGAACTAGATGTTTTTGACACAGAATTATAATCTGGTTTACTAATAACTTTAGGATCTTTTGCCAAGATTATTCCTCCTTCTTTGATTATTTTTTATGGTATTCAATTACAATATTTTCAGGTCTTTCATACAAGTATATAGCTTCTAATTCATAACTAGGGATATCTTTATTGTCAAAATAGGCACTTACATCTTTTAGTAAAATTTCAAAATATCCTTGTTCTATAATATTCAATGCTTGAAGTGAGCCTATATAAACTTGTTCCTTATTTTGATATCTAATTGATACCCAACATTGTTTAATACTTTCAAAGGATTCATCTTTTGATGATATTAACCCTTGAGCTAGATATTTTTTACCTAACTTATTTGAAAGTCTTAATTTTCTGAGAAAATAATGATATTTTTCTCCATTAATTACCCAAGTAAAAAATAGAGAATATGGAATTACAAATAGTAAAGCTAAACTTATTTCTGCTGGAGAAATTCTAGGATTCTTTGATAACAGGGTTTTTAGTGTTTCTCCCTTATCAAATAAGTTTAACGGGAGATAACAAAGAACTCCAACTATAAAAGAATAAGCTACTCCTCTATTAAAGTCTAGTTTAGCATCATCTAAAATAGCATAATTTACTAAAATTACACATGCTATTCCAGGTAGAAAAATAAAAAGAAATTGAATTAAATTTACTATATCCATATTAATCACTCCTTTGTAAAATACTATAAATATTATAACTTTATTTTCTTAATAAATCAAATTTGGAGGTTTTTATATGAATAACAAAATTACTTTTCCTAAACATGAAATTTTTAAACAATTTACAACTCAAGATCTAATTGCAGAGCTAATTAGACGAAATAATGATAATCTAAAAAAATTGTGTAGTACTTATATTTTAACTGGGGTTCTCACACTATTACATTCAGATGAACTGTATGAAGGAATTGAAAGTCAAGAAGCAATTATTCTCAAAGCTTTAGAGCAACTTGATATTAATTAAAAAAAATAGGTGATCCTAGCTCTTGTTCTAGTTTTAAAAGCTCTTGATTAAGAATTTTTAGATTGATAACACATATATTATCAAGTGTCAAATATATTTCAAATTCAAAATCTTGAACCTGATATTTAAAATTTTCTTTATCAGTTCCGTATATTACTAGTGTTAATTTATTTATTGAAATATTTTTATAATATATTTCTTTAAAAAGAAGGGCATATTTTTTTTCTTCTGAAGAAATAACTTGTTTTGGAAATTGTAAAAGAGAATATTTTTCATTTAAAAAAATATGTTTTGGTTGTAGTTCTTCATTATCATCTAAATACTCTATATCAATGTCCCTTTTACCAAGATTTATTGATAACTGAAAACTTCTATATCCTCTAATAAAATTAATACTTTTAGGTACTTCAGAAATAATCGCACTAGATATTAAAAATTTACTTGGGTACATATTCTCACTTCCTTTAATCTATTAAATAGAGTGTCCTAGAATTTGAAGATTACAAATTGACTGCCAATCAATTTTCTTCTAGGATGCTCTCTTGAGTAGATTACTCAAATAAAGTGAGGTGAAAAAATTGAAAAAAATTAAAAGAACTATTTCTCTTTTAAAACATCCTTTTAGAAGAAAATATAAAGAAAAATTAATAATTTCACAAAATTTAAATAAAAGTGGAATAACTCTTCCAAGCTTTTATAAAAGTTTTAATGTTCCAATAACTGCTTTTCGTAATATGAAAAAAACTAGAAGGAAGTTACTAAAAGTCCATAACCACATTTTTATTGAACACAGTTATGGAATGGCAGTAGCTGTCAATGTCAAAATTCGTGCAAAAAAATCTTTTAAATGGATATTATCCAATAAAAGAAATAAACTACCTATTTTTAAAAAATATATTTATTTTAGAAAAAAACAATATACTCAAACTGAGTTGCTTTTAAAATATTTTAAAATTACAAATCAATAATTTCTTCATCATCCAATATTGGAGGAACTTCTGCTTTTTGAGCTATCAAGGTAAATTCATAATTTTTATAAACAAAGTTGCCAATAACAACTGGGATATTATTAATATAAAATGTTGCTGAAAAATAGTCTGACCCAATAATATTTAAAATTTCAGTCATTCTTTCTTGATTTCTTAAAACTTTAAAATGAAAAAGTTTTTGTCCCATAAGAGTTAGCTCTTCATCAGCTTCTCCAAGAAAATTTATTTGATAATTTTTAGAAAAAGTGTTTATTCTTAATTTTATATTTTTCAAAACATCATCTCCTTTCGCTACTGCCAAAGGGGATTCAGTAGTAGTCTACTGAATAGAGTTACCAAGAAGCATAGAAAAAAGACCCCCAAGTCTTTTTCTTGGTAGCTCTCTTGAGTAGATTACTCAAATAAAGTGAGGTGAAAATATTGAAAAAAATTAAAAGGTTTAATTTAAAGACTTATGATTTTTTTAAAAGAAATAGATTAAGAAAAAAATATTTTAAATCTATATTAAATCATACTTTAACAAACCCTTGGCAAATAGCATCAATTAAAGTTAAACAAATTCATTCTAAAAACAGATTTAGAGTAGAAGCTTCTCTTCTTTTTGGTAAAAAAAGAAAAAGAAAAATAAGATCCTCATTCAACTCAAAAATTAAAATAAAAAGAAAAGTTTACTCTTATTTAGAGATAATAAGGTATTTATAATTCTATTAGTTTTATATTTTCTGAATAATATGGAGCTGGATCAAAAGAATTATTTTTAACAATAGTTAGCTCTTCTTCTGATATTGGATAAAAATTTCCTTCAAAGATAACTATATTATTTTTTAATAATATTGCTCCACAAACATCAGAAGATTTTAAAACTTTATAAATTATTGAGCTTTTTTCTAAAGGTTTTATTTTTAATCTTTCTTTTGATTGTTCAATAATTTCAGCTAATAAATTAATTTTACATAAATTAAATGAACCATCAAAATATCTTAATTCAAATTTTTGCATATCTTCTCCTTTCGCTACTGCCAAAGGGGATTCAGTAGTAGTCTACTGAATAGAGTTACCAAGAAGCATAGAAAAAAGACCCCCAGTCTTTTTCTTGGTAGCTCTCTTGAGTAGATTACTCAAATAAAAGCGAGGTGAAAAAAATTGAAGAAAATTAAACATAGAAAAATGCCATCTGAACTAACTATGCTATATCCATTAAAAAGAGCTTATAGAAGAGCTTACTATAAGGTAGCACAAGATCTCCGAATAGAAAAAAAATTAAAATTAAAAATTCAATCATATAGAAAAATAGAATTGGCAGTAGCTTTTTTAAATTTTTATTATGTAAAAAAAGCTTATATATATTTTTATCAAAAGAAAGTTCTTAAAAGAAAAAATATAAAAAAACCTAAATATACTAAATTAAAAACAAAAGTAAAAAAGCTCTCATATACAAAAAATGAGCTTCTTAATATTCTTTTTGGTAATTAAAATTGTAAAAATTAAATATTTATAATTATTTTTTCACGATTACTATATTCTTCACATGGCTCTGCATTTTTATCATATATTTTAAAGTCAGAGCCATTAAAATAAAGTAATTTAGCAGTAGTATTTTATTAAGATTGGAGTGTATATGAAAATAAAAAAATTTAAAAATAATAGAATAACTTTTCTAGGTATTAACTTTCTCAATAAAAGCCAAATTTTAGATTATTATACAACTAATCTTTGGAGTTCTTTATCTAACAAATATCAATCATTATTAGAATTTAAAGAAAAAAACTCTAATAATATAAAAACTATTATCATAAAAGACAATAATTTTAAAAGAAATTGTTTAAAAAGTAATTATTTTAGAAAAGTATTACATCTTGATCAAAAAGATAAAGATGATTATATCTATCTTGTGGTAATTCCAACTAAAAAATATTTTAAAAATAATTTTATTCAAAAATGTTTTAAAAAGAGTAATTTTTTAATTAATAAAAAGTATATTTTTTTAGATTACTATACACATAGATTTTTATTATTTTCTTGTCTTGCTCAAGAAATTTTCTATATCAAAGGTAGCTAAAAGCAAATTTTATTAGCTTAAAATTATCTCATAGCTTTTTTCATTGCTTCATTTATTGTTTTTACATTAATAGGATTATATTGTTCTATACAACTTATTATTTCTTGTGAATAAGTATATAAAGCTGAAATTCTTAGAGTGTTTAATAAATTAGGGTATACTTTTTTTAATTGAGTAATATTCATACTTGTTACACCAATACATTGATAATTGTTATTATAAAAATAACAATTTTTACCAAATTTTAATATAAAGTATCCTTGCTCTAACATTTCTTTAGTAGGTAATTCATTAAGTATTTTTTCTTCACTAGAAGTTCTATGAATTACTAAAGAATTTATTTTTTTAAATACAGTTTCTTGTTTTTTTAATAAATTAAATTCATCATATATTTCTGCAACATCTGAACCACTGAACATTTCAGGTAAAAAAGATAAATCTTCTATATTTTCACTAACTAAATTAGAAGTATCGCCTTCAAGTAGTTGGAATCTATGTTTACAATACATTCCTTTTTTCCCTGCTGGGCAAGTACAAGCACTTCTAAAATTATCTTTTTCTCTCCAAAAAGTTACTTTGTATGGTTCTTTTGCAGATCCTTTAATTAAAAATTTTAATATTTTATTTTCTTCCATAAACTTCCCCCTTAATCTATTGAATAGAGTGTCCTAGAATTTGAAGATTACAAATTGACTGCCAATCAATTTTCTTCTAGGATGCTCTCTTGAGTAGATTAGTTCTAGGAATTAGTTTTTATTTTGTCTCTTAATTTTAAAAGTACTTCTGCTTCTTGAACTTTTTTCTCATCATAATTATTTAACTGTTCAATTAGTGATGGTGAATATGTGTAAATATCTTCAAAAAAAGCATAATTCTGATTTTCTATAAATATAGATCTCACAGGAGATAATATATATGGATGCCTTTTTTTCAATGAAGTAATGCTCCATAATTTGCTTCCTAAATATTTAAAAGAAGCATCAAATACTTGACAGTTTTTTCCATTTTTCTTTATAAAACCATTGTTAGAAAGGACTGAAGTAATATCTATATCTTCTGAAATATCAAAAAACTTTACAGGGTTAGTAAAATTAATTTTTTCTATTAATTGTTTTGTTTGTTTTGATTTTTCATAAAAAACTTTTAATTCTTCAAACTCAACTTCTGATAGAATATCCAATTTTTGAGTTGTTGATATTATTCTATCAGTTCTAAAAGTTCGTTGAGAATCTATATCTATATCTATTCCTTCTATATATGTATAAGAATGAGTATTGTATATATCATTTATCACTATATTTCTAAGATTATATTCAACATCTGAAGCTCCTTTATAATAAAAAGAAAAAATTTCTCCTGTATTGAAATAGTCATTAGCTTCTTGAATAATACTCTTATAACTTTTTTTAGAAGTGTTAGATTTTAAATTAATCTTAGAAATTCTTTCATTTATAATTTTTACTTTTTTCTCTTTATTTAGAGGTTGATTGGAATTATTAGAAACTTTAAAATAAAATATTATGTTTATAAAAAACATCATTATTGTTATAGCTTTTCCTGTTATTCCAAGCTCAGTAAAAAATGTATAATAAACAACTATATCAAAAAGGCTTTTAAAACTTCCTAGAATTATTAAAAATAGATTAATAAATTTATTTTTAATAGGATTCTTTAATAATTGGAGTATAAAAAATGGACTAAAACTTAAAAACGAATAAATATAAAAAAAATATAACATAAATCTTTCCCCCTAATCTATTGAATAGAGTTACCAAGAAGCATAGAAAAAAGACCCCCAGTCTTTTTCTTGGTAGCTCTCTTGAGTAGATTAGTTCTCTGATGATTCTTCATCTGGAATATATTCTATTAAGTCTTGGACTTTACAATTAAATAATTTGCATAATTTTTCTAATGTATCAAAATCCATTCTTTTTACTTTTTCATTATAAAGATTGGAAATTGTAGAGGTACTCATTCCAGTTTTTTCTGCTACTTGAACTATTGTGTATCTCTTTTCACCCATTAGTTTAGATAAATGATTTTTAATCATAGTCAACCTCCTTTTTTTACGATTATATCATTTTTTTAAACAGGTATCAAACAAAAACATATGACTAATCATATTTTTTGCTTGACTTTTCATATTATTAGTGTTACTATTCAATTAGCTAATAAATGTTTTTATATAGTTAGTTAATTAAAACATTTTACTAATTAAAAAATAAAAAAGTTTTAAAATTAGTTTTAGGAGGTGGTTTCAATGAAAACTTGATAAAGGAGATTTGCAATGGAAAAAGAACAGAGTATTCTAAGGTTTCTAAAAGAAGCTGAAGAAAGAAAAATGATTGGAACTATTTCTAGTCAAAAAAAAGCTGAACTTGATCAGCTTATATCTAACTTAGAAAATAAACTTCACGATCAAGAACAGCTTGAACTTCTTGGAATTATCCAGGATAAAATTTATGAGTTTCAAAATGATGTAAAAGAAGAATACTTCCAGTTTGGAGTTCTACACAGTCAACTTGAAACAGATTACCAATAAAAAAAGAGAGCTTCTCCACAAAAGCTCCCTTTTAGGTGATGATGTGCTCATCCGCAATCCATAAGATGAGTATATCATATTTATTTAAAAAAATCAAAGTTCAATTTTTTAGGAGGATAAATATGAGTATTCAATTTTTAAATATGTTAGTTAAAGAATTTGGAAATATAACATTTAAAGAAGCATTAGCAAGATTGGAAAAAGCTCAAGAGATTAAACCTGTTATTGCTGGTGATATAGATGACTAAAATATTTGACAGTGTTATCTATGTAGTATGTACTCCTGATGGAGTTCCAATGAAAGCTTATACTTCTGAACAATCTGCTAAAAATCATCTAGTAAAAGAGATGATGGACAGAGGAGAGAGATTTAGTATTGAACTAGTAACCTTGGACGTGGATATAGACTTCTGCAAGAGGGCAAAAATAACTTTAGATGCTATAAGATTTAAGGAAAAGAAATAGGGGGAATAAAAATGAACGAATATAAAAGACAAGAGCTATTGGATCTAATTGAGGAGTTATATGATGATGAGAGAATTAATCTCACTGCATATAATAAGCTAAAATGGGCAATAGAAGAAGATGAGTAAATAAAAAACCCCGTAGGGTGTGAGGTCAGTATGAACATGAAATAAGCTCCCACGACGGCTTGTGAGAGCTTATTTCATTCAACACTTTAATCATTTCATCCTACAAGGTTTCCTTGGAATTAAATGATATCAGTTTTTTTACAAAAAGTCAATGTAATAAAAACCCCGTAGGGTGTGAGGTCAGAATGACTATCTGTACTTTCTTACTAACAAAATAAAAATGAGAAGAAGTAATCCACCTAGAAGAATTGCTCCTCCGTCAAAATTAATTGTTAGATGCTGAATTGTTACAGTCATTTCTGTACCTCCTCAAAGTTGATAGAATCTACTGCTTACAAAGGTCGTTACTCTTTGTAAACATGAAATAAGCCTCCACCAAGGTGAAAGCTTATTTCATAACGATTTTTATTATTCTATCAACTTCAAGTTCCCCATACGGGTTCTAGGTACTTAAATTGTATCAGTTTTTTTACAAAAAGTCAAATAGGAGAGTTCCAATGTAAAAAAGTTACTTCAAAGAATTTATAGTTTTAAAAAGGAGGTGAAAGAAGTGACAGAAGTAGGATATTTCAAGGTTGAAAATATAATTATAGATGGTTACAGCTCTTTTGATGAAGAGATGGACCAAGTTGTACACAAGGATCTGTTTGAATGTATCCAAGAGAAAATGATTTATATCGTTTTGGAAAGATATGCAAATAATAATGATGGCATAGCTTTCCCAAGTATCTCTACAATAGCAAAATCTGCTATGTGTGGAGTTACTACTGTAAAAAAATATATTAAAAAATTAGTGGATAAAGGATACATCACTAAAACTTTGAGACCTAAAGCTAATGGTGATAATGATTCTAATATCTACACTGTAAAAAAATTATCTGAAATATGTAAGGATATTTTTTTACCTCAGTCGCCTAGCGACCCAGGTACGTCGCCCAGCGACCACTATAAAGAACAACATATAAAGAACTCTGATATAAAAGATCATGATAAGAGCAACACAGATGCCAATATTCAAAATCCTACTTCTGTTGTTTCTTCTGATCCTGATTCTTTTAAAAATTTCTTTAAAAATATTGAAGTAGGTTACACTACTAAAAATCAAAATTCAATTAAAGCTCTACTTAAAAAAATGAAACCTCAGCAGGTTATGCAGTACCTAAAGGAAACTTGGGAGAACATTAAAGCTACTCCTGGAGTAGTTAATGCTCCTGCTCTATTCTCTATAAAAATAGAGAGGCAGGAGAGACAAATGACTGCTACTGCTAGACAAGCTATTATTGAAAAAGAGAAAGCTATTGAAAAGCAAAAGAAAATAGAAAATAAAATTGATTGTGCTGATCCAGTAGCTCTCTTTAATAGTTTGCCTCCTGTGGAGAGATTAAAAGTTGAAAAACAAGCTATTAATCTCTTTATAAATCAAAGTGGAGCTGATGAAAAAATATTAAATATTATGAGAGACAACAATCCTACTATGTATCTTAATACTATTAAGTTGCAACTAAAAGTAGCATTGAAGTTATAGGAGTTAAAATGGAAAATAATAATTTTAGACATCCAAAGATGACTATTGCAGAAATGAATGAGATATGGAAGTTATGTGAAGCTTTGGGGATTGATCCTGAACCATACAGCGAGGTTCAATATGCAGGAAAATTAATTTTTGACCTATATCGTTTACAACTATGTTTTGGAAAAATTGTTCCACCTGATCCCAAAGATTACATGGAGGGAGGAAAATATGACTACACAAAATATGGTCATGGCAAAAGATAAATTTCAGGATGCTAGATACTTTATAGAATCTTTAGGCTTGAAAGATGAAGATGTTAGAAAAATACTAAATGCTAATGACTGGGAAAAAGATTTTATTGTTCAGAGAGCAAAAGAATTATTCATTCCTTTCTTTGAAGAGTTTATCAATAATTTTGAATCTGTAAAATTGATTATTGATAAAAGAAAATTTAATAGGGGAAGGAGAACAATTCTTAAAGATCTTGAAACAGGAATTGTTTATGAAACTCTTGCTGATGCTGCAAAAGATGTTCATATGTCTTTCAATACTGTTAGGAAGCATATTGAAAAAGGAAGATTTATAGTTCTTGATAGAACTTTTAAAGATAAAAGGTTGGAGGGGAAAGATGCAAATAATAAAAATGTTTAAATATGTTACTGATACTTATCATTTTTATTTAGATAAGCTAGAGTCAAAAAATGAGAGTGGGACAATAGCAGAAAGATGTTGGGTTTTAAATAGAGTTAATGTAAAAAAAATGGAAGGTAATAAGTTAGTTTTAAGTGAAAATGATTTTCATTCACCAATTTTTTTACCTTTAAGGACTTCAAAAGTAGAAATTGAAGAACAAATAAAAGCTTTAAGCGGTTGTAAGGAACTACAAATATTATGTTATGATCCTGAAAATAAAAATTATATTTAGGAGGAAGAAATGGTATCAAAGGTTTATATAATATCTTTTTTAAATGAATTAGCTGCTGGACTAAGAGAGACTACTAGAAAAACAAGAACTAAAAAAATTGTTAACTGTAAAGTTAAAGCTGAAAAAACTGGGGATAAGGCTGAGGATGAAATATTGTTCTATATCATCCATGAAAAATTTCAATCTACTGCTAAATTTGATAGATTATCAGCAGCAAGAATTCTTTTTGATTTATTGAAGAAGGAGAGAATATGAATAAAGTAATATTAGTTCAATCAAAAAAAGGTGGAATAGGAAAGTCTTGGTCAGCTCTCCAGCTAGCACACGGATTAGCTAAAATAACAGGAGAAAATGTACTTATCCTAACAACTGATAGACAAAACGATATATTGAGTTTTTCAGGCTATTCAGAGCCTCTTAGACGTGGTTTAGAATATTGGATTGAGCATTTAGAAGGTGACTTTGCTGAACTAAGAGAAAATTTATATTACATTCCTTTAAATGCAACTATAATTTCTGAAGATCTTAAAAATAAATTTGAAGTTTTCATGGAAGCTTTACAAAATAGATTCAAATATATTGTGATTGATGGAACTCCAGTTATTGAATTAAATATGTTAATTTCTTCTGCTGCTACTGATATAGTTATTCCTACATTTTTAGATAAAGTTACTGCTGTTGGAATGATGGAAATGCTAAAAAGATTTGAATTAAATAAAATAAAAGCTGTTATTCCAAATCGTGCTGCTGCAAGAAGTAAGCTTGAAAAGGAATATTATAGTAAATTAAAAGAAGCTCTTGAGCCTACTCAAATCGTTCTTACTTGTCCAATCAATCAAAGTAACTTCATAAGTAATTTAATTGAAAAAGGTAAAACTATTTGGGATACTTCCTCTTCTAAAGTTACCTCTGTAAAAGAGCAGTTTGAAAAGGTTATTGAGGTGATTAAGTGATGGCTGGAGAAAATATTTTTGCTGGTATAAAAAATATTGTACAGGAAAAAATGTATCAATCTACATTTGATTTCGCAAGTTTCGAAATTAACGATGATGATAAAAATTACATAATAGAAAGGGAAGAAATTCTCTTTCTTAACTTCAAAAAAATGTCTAGCTCTCTTTATGAGATTTGCAAAGCATTATATGAAATAAAATTAAAATTCAAGGATGATGGTGGATCTTTTGCTGCTTGGTACAGACATAATCATCTATCTAAAGATAAAGTCTCTGAACTTTTAAAAAGATATGAACTGTTTATTCAAGCTCCAAATCAAAAAGAGTATGTTTCAGCTCTTTCTATTCCTGCAGTTAAACTTCTTACTAAAAAAGATATTGAGTTTGATACTCTAGATCAAATACTACAACTTGAATTAAAAGATGTTGAAGAGATAGCTGATAAAATTGAAGAAATTCAACCAAGTGAGGTAAAAGAAGAGAAAAAAGAAAATAAAGTTAAAAATCCTCTTTTAACTAGAACTGTAAAAAAATATAGAAAAACTATTGAAAAAGCTACTACTCTTACAGAACTTGCTAATCATAAAAAAGAACTTCTTGAATATGTTAAACAATTAAAAGAGTTAGTTAATGAAATAGAACAAAAAGAAAAGTCTAGAGAAAATGAAAATAATCTAAATTTATTTGAAAAAGAATGTGTTTTTCAAGATGATCTAGAAAGAATAATTGTTTTAGAGTTTAACTCAGAAACTGGAATGTATGAAGCAGTACGCTACTTAACCATTGAAGATTATAAAGAGAGAAGTTTTGGAGAGAGATTATCAATTATCGCTCCTGAAAAATCTTTAAAAATTGCAAAAGAAAAATTCCTAGCTTACGCTATTATGAAACCTTGGAAAGAATTTAAAGAAAATGAAAATAATTCACAATATGATCCTGCTCCAAGAATAGAGGTATTAGAAAAAAAAGTTTATAGAGATAATAGAGGTTGGGTATTCTTTGTTAGATCTGGACTTGGTGAAAATACATTTAAAGCCTTTTATGCTAAGAATGTAGAAGATTATCAGAGAAATATTAGATGCCATGCTGTTAAATCTCTTGAGTGGAGAGGAACTGAAAATTTAGCACAAATAGATCTTGACAGATATGCTGCTAATAAAAAAATGGAGGTTCTTAATTTTTAGAGGAGTAAAAATGATAAACATATTAAAAAAACTGTTTAATTTTAAAATAAAATATTATGGGAGATTTTAAATGTTATTATGGTTAATTAGTTGTTTGATAATAGCAATTATAGTAATTAAAATAGCAGATTTATAGAGTTTTTATTGAACATTGGCAAGTAAATAATACTGAGGAAGCCTTTATTTTCTATCTTCTTTTAATTAAAGTCATTGACTTTCATTTGTATTATTATTGATTTTATTCAGAAAAGAAGAAAATAAAAGGGACTAATCAAATTAATGATTAATCCCTCTTTAAAAAGTTGCTTGAATTTCCTTAATTAATTATAACATTATAAAAAATAAAAGTCAAGGTGAGCCCATTGGAAGAAAAAAGAAAGGTAGGGAGACCAGCAGGTATTAAAAAAAATAAAACTATGTTTGGCTATAAATATAATGAAGAGGAGTATAATACTATGAGTAAAGCTTTAGAAAAGTTTAAAGTAGAACATAATTGTACAACTTCAAAAGCTTTATATCTTCTGATCACCCAGAAAACTAAATAAAAAAGAGAGGGGCTATGTGCGACCATAGCTTTGCCTCTCTGTGTAACAACTCAAAAGGATTTATTTTTAATAGCAGAGGTTTAATCTAATAAACTCTAACAGCTATTAGAAAAAACATAACTATTACTAACGGAATTAATACTTTGTTCATTTAAAATACCCTCCTTTCTCTTTAAAAGATTGGAGTTGTCACACTAAGAAATATAATAACATATTTTAGTGTAAAATAAAAGAGATATCCAGTCGCAATAGATATCTCTTGTTCTTTGGCATTTTAAATGCACTTAATTCCGTTAATTAAATGTTATCATAATTATATATTTTTGTCAAATTTTAAAAATTAAAGTTCCTCAGTATTAATTTACTGGGGATTTTTATTTGTAAAATATTAGGAGGAATTAAAATGTCAGGTGTTGTTATTAGAAAAAGTATTAGTAAAGAAGAAGAAAATAAAATTCTTAGTCTACTTTTAAAAAAAGCTAAGGAAGAACTAGGGGAATAGGAGGAATCGTATGGATAAGGTTGCTATATATTGTCGTGAAAGTACAGAGCGTCAAGATATTTCAACATTGATTTCCATGTGTGAGAAAGCTGCTCATGATCTTGGGTTTGACACTTATAAAATCTATAAAGATATAAAAAGTGGGTACTCTAAAGATCGTGAGGAGTACTCACAATTAAAAAATGATATTCAAGCTGGAGAGATTAATGTTTTAATTCTTTATGAAAGTTCTAGACTTACAAGAGATGAGATAGAACATCATCTATTCTTTGCACTTCTTAGAATTAAAGAAGTGAGATTATACACTCTTAACCACGGCTGGATCGATCTCAACAATGAAGATGATACTTTCATGTCTAGCCTTCTTAATCTCCTTGATGCACGTGAAGGTAGAAAGGGAGCTAAAAGAACTAAGGATAGAATGGAAGAGATAGCTAGAAATGGAAGATGGACTGGTGGTCCTGCTCCATTCGGTTATCGTTTAGTTAATAAAGAACTTGTTGTTGATCCTGCTGAAGCTGAAATAGTTAAACAAATATTTCAGCTTTTTTTGGAAGGGAAAAAGAGACAGACATTATCTACCCTCTTTGGATTTGAAGGAAAAAGAGTTAGAAGGATGCTTATTAATCCAGTTTATGTTGGAAAGTTAAAATTTCATCAAATAGAATATAAAAATAAAAAAAGGATCACTCATAAAGAATGGGAAGTTCTTGATGGGATCCATGAGGCTATTGTTGATGAAACTACTTTTAAATTAGTTCAAGATAAATTAAAATTAGAAAAAAGAGAAGTAAAAAGAGATACTTATATCTTTAAAGATCTTTTAAAATGTGTCTGTGGGGCTAAATTGTATAGATATACAAGTGTATATACATACAATGGACAACATAAAGAATCTCTAGTATATAAATGTAATTCAAAAGATACTTATCATAGATTCAATAGCATTTTAGAATCAGAGCTGTTGGAGCAAGTGTTAGAAACCTTAGAAGAAGTTATTTTATCTTTAAATGTAAATGATATAAATGCTGAAAGTGATAATAGCTTAATTGAACAATTAAATTATTATAAAAAAGAAGCTACAGCTCTTCCTGGAAAAGAAAAAGTATTAGCTAGGCAGTTAATGAACAATTTATTAACTGAAGAAACTTTCAAAGAACTTATGCTTGAGTTTAAAGAGCAAAAAGAATTTTTTAAAAATAAAATTGACTCTTATTCTAAATTGATAAAATCTAAAGAAGCTAAAAAGAATAATCAAGAAATATTAAAAAAATATTTCAATAAAATAAAAAAAGAGAAAGATCCTGAAAAATTAAATATTTTTTTTAAAATGATTATAGATTCTATTGAGTTTGTTAATGATTACAGATTCTATATTCATTTAAAATTCTAGGAGGAACTATGGGATTTATTCTAACTGAAAAGATTTTTAATCATTATAGTAAAAAAGAATTAGGAGACATTTTGTCTCCTAAAGTTTTTACTCAATTATCTACCAATACTAAAATCCTGCCTTGGTTTTCGGAACTTGCGAAAGTGATAGATATAAAAAAAATAGGATATACTTTAGAAGATTTTAAACATGATTATCCAAAATATAAAGATTTTATAGAGATAGAAAGTCTTTTTAAAATATTAAGTCAGGGAATTTCATTAAGAGATATTGCTATTTTTAATAGTAACTTTCATACAGTGTTAAAAAAAGGATTTTATTATAACTCTACTGTTTTAAAGCCATTTGAGATAGAAAAGTATATTGTTATTCATTATGATATCTCAGATTTTAAAATAGAGTTCTATAAAAATCATATAGAACTCTATGGTGATAAAGAAAAGCTGGAAGAATTCAAACATAAATTTAATTTGAGTGAAGATGTTTTCTATGAAAAATATAAGGAGAGTTGGCATCTGGCTTTTAAAGGTTTACTTGCTGAATATATAAGAATACATGAAAAAAAGGATACAGATTAATGTATCCTTTTTATTTTTTAACTTTAAAACAAGAAATAAAGAACTTGTGTTATTTCTTATGGAACAGCCCTACTCCGTCTCCAAAAGGTAGAAGAACAAAATCTCCATCTTCTCTATTATATAACGAATCAATAAAACTATCCAATCTTTTTACAATAGTTTTAAATCTCTTAGGATATTCTTTATATAAATACCCTCTAAACATAATATTATCAATAAATATTATTCCATTTTTATTTAAAAGTTTGATAGAATCCTCAAAAAAATCCATATAATGCCCTTTAGAAGCATCAATAAAAACAAAATCAAAGTTCTCCTCTATTTTTTTTATCTCTTCTACTGCATCTCCTTTTATAGAAACAATATTATTTAAACCAGATTTTTTTATATTCTCTTGAGCTTGATTATATCTCTTCTCATCAATCTCAATAGTATATAGTTTTCCATCTTGTCCTACTATCTCTTTTGCCATTAAAATTCCTGAATACCCTATTGCAGTCCCTACCTCTAAAATATTTTTGACTTTATGAGTCTTTACAATAAATTTCAGATACTCAGCAACCTCTTTAGTTACAATAGGCACATTGTTTTCATGTGCAAAATCTTCCATCTCCAATATTAAACTATCTTTTTCCACTATCTTTCCAATTATATAACTATTTGCATCTTTTAACTCTTCTAACATTTTTCCCTCTTCTTTCTTAATTTAGCAATATAAAATCCATCTAGAATATCTTCGTGATAATCTATTATAAATCCTCCAAACTCATCATATGTTCCATTTACATTTTCAGGAATATATAATTCTGTTGTTTCAAATTCTGGATATTTTTCTAAAAATTTTCCTATATTATCACTGTTTTCTTCTTTTAAAATAGTACATGTACTATAAACTAATTCTCCATCATCTTTTAAAACTTGAGCTGCTGACTCTAATATTTCAAATTGTAACTTTGATAGCTCCTCAACATTTTCAATATTTTTATTATAAAGAGCCTCTGGTTTTTTTCTTAATACACCATATCCACTACATGGAGCATCTACAAGTATTTTATCAAATTTTTTACCTTGTTGATTTAATTTTCTAGCATCCATTTTTACAGTTCTAACAAAATCTATTCCTAGTTTTTTACAATTTTCTTCTATCAATTTAAGTTTATGAGGATAGATATCTAAGGCTAAAAGTTCTCCTTCATTTTTCATCAACTCTCCTAAAACTGCTGTTTTACCTCCAGGAGCACTACAAGTATCTAAAACAGACTCATTTGATTTAGGGTTCAAATTTCTAGCTGATAAATATGATGAAGCATCTTGAACAATTATTTTCCCATCTTTAAACTCATCACTATATAATAAAATTCCAGATTCTAAATAGTATACTGTATCAACTTTTTTTACAATATTTATATTTAAACTTTCTAAAAGTTTTTCAAACTCCTCTTCACTATATTTTAAAGTGTTTACTCTAAAACTAATATATGGAATTTTTTTCAAAGACTCTAAAAATAGATTTGCTTCCTCTTTGTATTCTTGTTTAATTTTATCATAAAACCATCTAGGATAAGAAAGTAAGATATCCTCTTTATCATTTTCTTTTAATTCTAAAATATCATTTTCTAATTCACGAATATAGCTACGTAAAACCCCATTAACAAATTTTCCAACAGGGACTCCAAATTTTTTCTTTGCTAGTTCAGTGGCTTCCCATACAACACCTTTATCATCACTTTTCATAAAAGCAATTTGATACATAGATATTCTAAGAATATTTCTTATCCAATCTTTTTTTATACTTGAAGTTCTTTTATCTATCTCATAATCAAGGAATATTTTTTTTCTAATTACTCCATAAAAAAGTTCAGTTATAAATCCCTTTTCTTTTTTATTCAAATCATTTTGCTTAAAATATTCATTCAATGCTATATTGGAGTATTTTCCATTTTCAACTTCTTTTATAAGCCCTATAACTCTTTGCTTAATATTCATTTTCTCCTCCTATACTCTTCACTATCTAAATTATTATACAATATTTAATAAATAAATAAAAGTTATCATTTACAAAATGATGTAATTTTTTTGTAAACAAATATTGCCTTTTTTTTAATAAAATGTTACCCTAATATATGTAGTTTAAAATTTTATAAAAATGGAGGTGCAACATGGAAAATATTTTGTCTTATTTAGAAAATAACCAGTTGGCAAAGTTAAAAGAAGTACTTATTGAAGAAAATCCTGTAGACATAGCGGAGTTATTTGAAGACCTGCCCAAAGATCAATGTCTAAAACTTTTTAGAATACTTCCTAAAGACTTAGCTGCTGAAACTTTTTCATATCTTTCTTCAGAGAAACAACAAGAAATTGTAGAAAATATCACTGACGAAGAGATAAAATATATTATTAATGAGATGTTTATTGATGATACTGTAGACTTTATTGAGGAAATGCCAGCAAATATTGTTGATAAAATTCTTCAAAATACATCTCCTGACACAAGAAAGCTTATAAACCAATTTCTAAAGTATCCTGAAAACAGTGCTGGAAGTGTAATGACTGTTGAATATGTTTCCCTAAAGAGTGATATGAATATTGGACAAGCTTTAAATCATATTAAAAAAGTAGGTATTAATAATGAAACCATTGATATCTGTTATGTTATTGATAATCAAAGAAAACTTGTAGGATTTATCTCTTTAAAAAGTCTTATCTTCCTTGATGATATCATCCCTTTAGTTGATGCAATGGAAACTAATGTTATTAGTGCTACAACTACTGATGACCAAGAGGTAATCGCTTCTCTATTTAGAAAGTATGACCTTACTTCAATGCCAGTAGTAGATAACGAAGGAAGATTGGTGGGAATCATCACAATTGATGACGTAGTAGACGTTATTGATCAAGAAAATACAGAGGACTTTCAAAAAATGGCTGCTATGGATCCATCAGATGAAGAGTATCTAAAAGAATCTGTTTTCTCTCTTGCTAAACATAGAATTGTTTGGCTATTAGTTCTTATGATTTCAGCAACTGCTACAGGAACTATTATTAGAAGATATGAAGAGGTGCTACAATCTGTAGTTATTCTTGCTGCATTTATTCCAATGCTTATGGACACTGGAGGAAATGCTGGTTCTCAATCTTCTACACTTATTATTCGTGGAATTGCACTTGGAGAAATTCAATTATCTGATATTGGAAAAATACTTTGGAAAGAGTTTAGAGTTAGTTTAATTGTTGGAATTACTCTTGCTGTTGTAAACTTTTTAAGAATTTATTTTATTGATAAAGCTGGACTTACAATCTCTCTTGTAGTTTGTGCTAGTCTACTATTTACTGTTGTTATAGCTAAAGTAGTTGGAGGTATTCTTCCTATCTTAGCAAAGGCGTTTAAACTTGACCCTGCTATAATGGCAAGTCCATTAATTACTACAATAGTAGATGCTTGTGCCCTTATAGTTTACTTTGCTTTATCTACACACTTCTTAAATCTAGCTTAAAATTTTAATAAACTGTTGCATTTTAACAATTTGGTTTGTTAATTTGTAACAGTTTTTTATTTTGCATATTGACATTAAAATCTATTTGTGATATATAATTATTAGCCACAATAGTTATAGAGTGCTAAGAGGAGGATTTAAAATGAGAAAAGAATCAAAAGCTTTTCAAGCTGAAACAAAAGAACTTTTAAATTTAATGATAAATTCTATTTATACTAACAAAGAAATTTTTTTAAGAGAACTTATTTCAAACGCTAGTGATGCTATAGATAAATTGAAATTCACAGCTTTAACTAATAGTGAAATATTAGGAGAAAACAATGAATTTAAAATAACTCTTGTAGTTGATAAAGATAAAAGAGAGATAACTATTACAGATAATGGAATAGGTATGACTTACGATGAAGTAGCTGAAAATATAGGTACTATTGCAAAATCTGGATCTAAGGCTTTTAAAGAGAAACTTGAAAATGTTTCTAAAGATGATGTTGATATTATTGGACAATTTGGTGTAGGTTTTTATTCAGGATTTATGGTAGCAGACACTATGACTATTCTTACTAAATCACCAAATTCTGATAAAGGGGTTAAATGGTACTCTTCAGGAGATGGAGCTTATGAAATTGAAGAGATAGATAGAGAAGAAAGAGGAACTTCAATAACTCTTACTATAAAAGCTGGTGAAGAGTTTGACACTTTCTTAGAAGATTGGAAAATAAAAGAACTTGTTAAAAAATATTCTGACTATGTAAGATATCCTATCTATTTTAACAATGAAGTTATTAATTCAACAAAACCTATTTGGAAAACTGATAAAAATAGTTTAAAAGATGAAGATTACAATGAATTCTACAAAGCTAATTTCCATGATTGGGAAGATCCTATGTTACATCTACACTTAAAAGTTCAAGGAAGTGTTGAGTATACTGCTCTTTTATATATACCTAAAAAAGCTCCTATGGACTTCTATAGTAAAGATTATAAAAAAGGACTTCAACTTTATACAAAAAATGTATTTATCATGGACAAATGTGATGAACTTATTCCTGAATACTTTAGCTTTATAAAAGGATTAGTAGATTGTGATAACCTTTCATTAAATATTTCAAGAGAAATTTTACAACAAAATAGTGAACTTCAAGCAATATCTAAAAATCTTGAAAAGAAAATAATTAGTGAACTTGAAAAAATTCTAAAGAAAGATAGAGAAAAATATATTGAATTCTGGGAAGCTTTTGGAAGAAATATTAAGTTCGGTATCCATGATATGTTTGGAATGAATAAAGATAAATTACAAAATCTTCTTATTTTCAGAACTTCACTTGATGAAAAATACTCTACATTAAAAGAGTATGTTGATCGTATGGGAGAAAGAAAAGAGATTCTTTATGTAGTTGGAGAAGATTTAGCTACTGTTACTTCTCTTCCAAAAATGGAAACATTAAAAGAAAAAGGAATAGAGGTATTACTATTAACAGATAGAATTGATGAGTTTGCTTTAAAAACAATGATGGAATTTGAAGGTAAAACATTTAAATCTATCAATGATTCTGATTTTAAAATAGATGACAGTAAAGAAAAAGAGGAAGAGATAAAAAAATTGTCTGAAGATAATAGATCTCTACTTGATAAAATAAAAGATACACTTTCTGGAAAAATAGTTGATGTTGAATTGAGCAATGACCTTGGAAAAGGAGCTTCTGCTCTTTTAGCAAAAGGAAATATCTCACTTGAAATGGAAAAAGTTCTTTCTCAACTTCCAGGAAATGAAGAGGTAAAAGCTGAAAAAATATTAGCTTTAAACCCTGAACATCCTGTTTTCAAAAAATTACAAACTCTTGAAAATAGTGAAGAATTTAAAGATCTACTTGATGTTCTATATACAGAAGCTTTAATTCTTGAAGGCTTCCAAATAGAAAATCCAGTTGAATTTATTAAAAAGTTAAATAATTTACTTAAATAAAAATAAGATTTAATTAATATTAAAAGATTGCTTAATTAATTTTAGGCAATCTTTTTTATATAAAAACTATAATTTCCTTAGGAAAAGAAAAAAGCTGAAAAATCAACAACTCAATTGATCTTTCAGCTTTTTTTTAATAATTTAACTACTTTTAACTATGCTTTATATTTTATTTTTCCTTTTACAAGTGTCATATCTACACTGTAATCTGGGTTAAGAATTACTAAGTCAGCATCTTTTCCTTCTGCTACTTCTCCAGCATTTAATCCGAATTCTCTAGCAGCATTTGTACTTGTCATTTTTACTGCATCAAAAATACTATATCCTAATTCAATTATATTTTTAAATGCTTTATCTAGAGTAAGTACACTTCCAGCTAGTGAATCATTGCTTACTAATCTAGCTTGATTGTCTTTTACATAAACATCTAGTTCACCTAATTTATAGTTTCCTTCAGCAAGTCCAGTAGCACTCATAGCATCTGTTATACACTCTATTTTATCAACACCTTTAGCTCTTATCATAAGTCTTACTGTTTCAGGATGAACGTGAATCTTATCAAAAATAACTTCTGCCATAATATCATCACTATTTAATACAGCTCCTGCAACTCCAAGTTCTCTATGGTTGATTCCTCTCATTCCATTAAATGTATGTGTAGAATGTCCTAGTCCAGCTTTTATAGCTTTTTGAACATCATCAAAGAATACAGCAGAGTGTCCTATTGATACTACAACACCTTGACTTCTTAAATATTTAATAGCCTCAAGTGAAGCTTCTCCTTTTGGTGACATTGAGAATAGTTTTACTAGTCCAGGTTTTACTGATAAGAATTCTTTTATCTCTTCAATTCCAGCAGGTTTTATATATTTTTCATTTTGTGCTCCTTTATATTGAACATCAAAATATGGTCCTTCCATATGAACTCCAAAAATATTAGCTCCATCTAGCTCTTTATTTTGTAATTCTCCTGCTATTGATAATACTTTTTCTAAATTTTCTTTTGTACTTGTTAAAGTTGTTGCTAAAAAGTTTGTTGTTCCATGTTTAGCTACAAAAGTTGAAATAGTTTTTAAAGCTTCTGTTGTTCCATCCATAGCATCTGCACCATTTGCTCCGTGAATATGTACATCTATAAATCCTGGTACAACATATTTACCTTGTAAATCTATCACTTGTTCATAGAAAGGGTGATCCTTTTCCATGATTTTTTTTATTTTTCCATCTACTAACAAAATATCCCCAGTTATAATTCTATCGGCTAAAACAATCTTCCCATTTTTTAAAAGCATTTTTTCCATGAATTTCATCTCCTTTAAGATTGAATTAAAAAAACATATCATTTTCTTTATAGTAATATTTTATTACATTTTCTCTTTTTTCTCAATAGTTTTTTAATTCTTTCCCAAAAAGAAATCTCCATGTATACATAATTTCCTTTGATAGATTTTAAAATTTTCATATTAATTTACCCTTCTATATTAAAGAAAAAATTAGATTTCATCAACATTATCTATTCCTTCTGAAGCCTCATCATAATCTTCAGAAACAATATTTTCATCTTCACTTGTATCATCCAAATTTTTTTTAGTTAAAGAGATTTTATTTTCATCTGCTTCAATTATTTCTAAAACTTTTTTCTCAATTTCTTCAAATAATTCTTTTTCATTTTCTAGTCTAGTTTTTACATTTTCTTTTCCTTGCCCTAATCTAATATCTCCAAAGCTAAACCAAGCACCAGATTTTTGGACTATATCATTATCTAAAGCAATATCCAAAACTTCTCCTACCTTTGATATTCCTTTACCATACATAATTTGGAAAGATGCCTCTTTAAATGGTGGAGCTACTTTATTTTTAGTAACTTTTACTAGAGTTTCATTTCCTATAACTTCATCACCTTGTTTTACTTGTCCAACTCTTTTTACTTCCATTCTAACTGAAGCATAGAATTTTAAAGCTTTTCCCCCAGTAGTTGTTGTTTGAGGACCAAAGCCAAATCCACCTATCTTATCTCTAATTTGATTTATAAATATCATTGTTGTCTTTGATTTATTAAGAGTTGCAGTAAGTTTTCTTAAAGCTTTTGACATAAGTCTAGCTTGAAGTCCCATCTGTTGATCTGACATCTCTCCATCTATCTCCACTTTAGGAACAAGAGCTGCTACTGAGTCAACTACAATTATATCTACTGCATTTGATCTAACTAAAAGATCAGCTATCTCCAGTGCTTGTTCTCCATAGTCTGGTTGAGATATTAGAAGTTCCTCTACATCTACACCTAAAGCTTTAGCATATACAGGGTCAAGAGCATGTTCAGCATCTATAAAAGCTGCTACTCCACCATTTTTTTGTGCCTCTGCTACTATATGAAGAGCTATTGTTGTCTTTCCTGAACTCTCTGCCCCATACACCTCTATCACTCTTCCTCTAGGAACACCTTTTACACCTAAAGCTAAATCAAGATTTATACTTCCAGTAGGTATTACTTCTATATTCATGCTTAGATTTTCTCCAAGCTTCATTATTGAACCTTCTCCAAACTCTTTAGAAATCTGTTTTATAGCATTTTCTAAAGCTTTCTCTTTACTTGTATCTTCAACTTTTTTTGCTGACATTATTATCACCTCTTATTTATAACTTATTTATAAATATTTATATATAGATAATAACATATTTTTTTTTATTTGTCACTCCTTTTTTACTTTTAGACATATTAATTTTTTCCTCTTTACTTAAAATTCTTTTGTGCTATAATCAAGTTTGGAAGAGAATTTTTTTATTTTTTGGGGGATATTAAATGAATTTAAATGTATTAAAAAAATATTCACTTTGGATATTTTCAATATTGGTCAATTCTTTTGGAAACTTTATGCTAATAAAAGGTGATATTGGTAGTGGTCCTTGGGTTGCTGCTAGTATGGGAATTGCAGATGCTTTTAACTTACAAGTAGGAACTTGCACTATTATTCTAAATTTTTTAATCTATATTCCTATTACTATTATTAGTAAAAAGCTAAACATCTTCAAACTTCTTGGTTCTTTCTTTGTTGCCTACATCTTTGGAATATTTCTTAATTTTTTCTTAAATACTTTACATTGGGTACATCCAGAAACTTTAGTAACAAAAAGTTTATTTTTTATCATTGGTAATCTTATTCTTGCTTGTGGAATATCTATATACCTAAGATTAAATATAGCTGTAAATCCTTTTGATCAATTTTTAAAAACTGTTAATGATTATCTAATAGCTGATATGAAGAAAGCTAACTATGTTTATTTAGGTGTTCCATTTATTATAGCTTTAATTTTTGGAGCATATAATAGAAGTTTACCAGGTATTGGAATAGGAACTCTTATTATGTTACTTTTCAATGGAAATTTTATAAAATTTTTCAATAAAAAAATTACAATTCCTCAACATATTCTTACCCCTCGTAGATATATGTAATTTTTTGTTATCTGTGATTTTTTATGATATAATATATAATAATTTGTACAGGAGGTTTTTATGAAAAATATATTAGTTACTGGTGGAGCTGGGTATATTGGTAGCCATGCTACTGCTGAACTTCTTGATTCTGGATATCAAGTTGTAGTTGTAGACAGTTTAGAAAATGGATTTATGCAATTAGTTGATAAAAGAGCAAAATTTTACAAAGGAAATGTTCAAGATAGTGCTTTAATGGATAAAATATTTAATGAAAATAAGATAGATGCTGTAATGCACTTTGCTGGTTACATTAAAGTTCCTGAAAGTGTTGTTGAGCCTAATAAATATTATATGAATAACACTTATACTGTTATGTGTCTACTTGAATCTATGAGAAAAAACAATGTAAAAAATATTGTTTTCTCTTCTACTGCTGCTGTTTATGGCGATGTAAAAGAACCTGAACCAGTAGATGAAAACCACTCTAAAGAACCTATCAATCCTTATGGAATGAGTAAATTAATGTCTGAAAGAATTATTATGGATTGTGCTAAAGCTTATGGTTTTAATTACTCTATATTTAGATATTTCAATGTTGGTGGAGCACATGAAAAACATGATATTGGACAAATGGGAGAAGGAATTACAGCTTTAATTCCACTTATTTTAAAAGCTGCTAAAGGAGTTATTCCTAAACTTTCAATATATGGTAACGACTTTGATACAAAAGATGGAACTGGAGTAAGAGACTATATTCATGTTGTAGACTTAGTAAGAGCCCATATTCTATCTTTAAATAAACTTGCTAAAAATGAAAGTGGTATCTATAATCTTGGAAATGGAAATGGATTTACTGTTCTTGAAATGCTAAATGCTGCTAGAGAAGTTACAAAAATTGATATTCCTGCTGAAATAACTGGAAGAAGAGCTGGAGATCCACCTTGTGTAATAGCATCTAGTAAAAAAGCTATTGCTGAACTTGGATGGAAAGCTCAATATACAGATGTAAAAGATATTATTAGAACTGCATGGGAATGGAATCAAAAGATAAACTAATGGACAAGCCTATTTTAACTTTATATTACCAGTATGTTGGAAATACTCAATGGTTTAAAGAGGAGTTTCTAGCTAAAAAATATAATGTTTTAAAATATCTTCTTCCTGTTAAAAATAAAAAAGATAGTAACTTTATTTTACAAGTTTATCTTGATCCTACCAATGAGGAAAATAAACTTGTTTCATTTCATATTCAAGAGAAAGTATTCCATTTATTTAATGTAAATAAAACACTGGGAGAAAAATTAGTTTTCTCTCAAGAAAATTTTATAAAACTATTTGATTTTCTCAAGGAAACATATGTAGAAAAAGAAGATTAAATTTTAAGGAATATAGTGTTAGTGAATTCTAATACTATATTCCTTTTTTATATAAACTATAATTTATCGTTCTAATTTACATTAACAAAACTTATATTTTTTAACATCAAGTTGCCTTCA
>JADYUE010000011.1 GCA_021531615.1 Fusobacterium varium
CATGTGAATAAACTAGGTTTACTTCATCTTCTATAAATACTTTTTCTATTAAATAATGTTTTCTTAACTCTTCTGTTGTATAGTGTTTTGAATCTTCTGGATGATTTGCATATCTTACATCTAATCTCATTTATTTTACCTCCATTATTATCCTATATATTTTAAAGCTTCAGCTAATGCTACTATTGTTAAAGATTGTCCATAAGCCATTGGAGCAATTATTATATTTTTATAATGCTCTTTATTCATTCCTATTCCTGTTCCACCTGAAACATTTAAAACTGTTCCATCTTCATCTATGTTTTCTAAGATAAATTTTAATCCTTTCATTGCAACTTCTTCATATTTTTTATCTAAAACTCCAGCTTGAATTCCTTTAAAAATTCCAGCTACTATACTAGCTGTTCCAGATGTTTCTAAATAACTTTCTGGATCATCTAATACAGTGTGCCAACCTCCATTTTCATTTTGTAACTCTGCTAGTTTTTCAACTTGTGCTCTATATGTAGCTAACATAAATTCTTTTGTTCCTTTTTCTATATACTCTTCTGAACTTTCAATAAATTCCATAAGTCCTAAAGTAAACCAAGAGTTTCCTCTGCACCAGAAGACTTCTCCAAAGTTATTATTTTCTATAAAACTCCATCCATGATAGAATAATCCATTTTTCTTTTCATATAGATATTTTATGTGAATTAGAACTTGATAAATACTTTCAGCTATCCAATCTTTTCTTTGATATTTTACTCCCATTTTATTTAAATATAATGCCATCATAAATAGAGTATCTATCCATAGTTGTCCTTCATTTAATGTTATTCCATCTCTCCCATGAAGAGCACTTGTTACATGTTGGAATCCATTTTCTTTTGTTTTTGGCAATTCATTCATTAACCAATCTGCCCATTCCAGACATAGATCTTCAAATTCTCTATCTTTATAAATGTCACATACATCAATTAAAGTAAGTAATGGTGTTGTTGTGTTTACATTTTTTGTTGGTAATCCTCTTTCTATGTTCTTTTTAAACCAATTATAGAAAAATTCATTATTGTTTTCTAAAATATTTAACTTTTGTAATTTATTGATTCCATATAATCCTACACCTTGTGGCCAATCCCATTCATCTATTCCAAAATCTCTCTCTATAACACCTTTTGCTAAATCTTCAGCCTTTGCATTTTTTATATCTCCTAATTTAGGTGGTTGTAAATTTTTCAATTTATCTAAAACTTTATTTAATTTATCTATTAATATTTCTCTTTCCATCAGAACTCCTCCTTCTATATAATCTTATATAAATGCTAATATAATATTAGGGAAAAATGTTATTATGAACAATACTGCTATTATTGCTACATAATATGGTATCAATGTTTTCATAACATTTTCAACCTTCATCTTAGCCACACTTGCTCCAACAAATAATCCTGTTCCAACTGGTGGTGTAATTGTTCCTATACATAGATTATACACAAAAATTACTCCAAAATGAACTGGATGCATTCCTACTTTTAAAGCTATAGGTAAAAATATAGGAGTGAATATTAAAATTGCTGGTGCTATATCCATAAATGTTCCTATTATTAGTAATAGGATATTTATTAATATCATTATTACATATTTATTTTGTGATATACTTAATATTCCTTCACTTATTGCTGCTGGTAATCCTGTAAATGCCATAGCAAAAGACATTATTGAAGAAGCAGCTATTAAAAACATTATTACTCCTGTCATATGGAAAGTCTCAACTAAGATTCCATACATATCCTTTACAGTTACAGTTTTATAAAATACCATTGATAGAATTACACAATAAAGTACACATACTGCTGAAGCTTCAATAGCTGTAAAGATTCCTGTTACTATTCCAATAATTACCACTAAAATCAATATAACACTAGGGATTCCTTCTATTAAAGTTTTTATAACTTCTTGTTTAGTTGGTCTTTCACAAACAGGATATTTATTCTTTTTAGCAAATATCCATGCTACAAACATTACTGCTAATCCCCATAATATTCCTGAAATATATCCTCCTATAAATAGAGCTGCTATTGAAGTTCCTCCACTTATTAGAGAATAAATTATAAACCCTGGGCTTGGTGGTATTAACATTCCTGTTGGAGCAGAAGCTATATTTACTGCTGCTGAATATGATTTTTCATATCCATCTTTTTCTTCTAAAGGAATAAGAGTTCCACCAACTGCTGTTGATGCTGCAATAGCAGAACCTGATATAGCTCCAAATAACATATTTCCTATTATATTTGTATGAGCTAGAGCTCCTGGAATTCTTCCTCCAATAAGTTTAGCTAAATTAACTAATCTTATAGCTAATCCCCCTCTATTCATTATAGTTCCTGACAAGATAAAGAAAGGAACAGCTATTAGAGAGAAACTATCTAAACTTGTTGCCATTTTTTGTGCTGATGTAAAAACTGAAATATCTCCTGGAGTAACTAATAAAATAGTAGCTAATGAACTAAATGCTATACTTATTGCTATTGGTATTCCTACCACAAATAATGTTACAAAAGTTATAGTTAAAACAATACTTGCTTCTAATATCATCTTATTCTCCTCCTTTATTTCTTAAAGATAGATCATCTTTTATATTTAAAATTGAATAGATTATTATCATTACTCCTGAAATAGGAAGTGATAAATATACAAATCCCATTGGTATTCCTAGAGCTGGTGAGATTTGATATAGTGCAATACTTACAGCATTAGCTCCCCCTTTTACCATAACAAAGAAAGCAAATATTATAAAGATTATATGAAAAACTATGTCTACTATTGCTCCCTCTTTTATATTTAACTTATCTTTCATAAAAGTTATTGCTAAGTGACTCTTCTTTCCAAAAGCATATGCAATTCCTAACATAGATAACCAAATTATTGAAAATCTTAAAAATTCCTCTGAAAATGCACTTGGATTTTTTAATACATATCTACTTAGTATTTGATAAAGAGAAACTAAAACCATGATTACAAATAGTAAACAAGCAAATATTTCTGTCAATTTATCTAATGTTTTTCTCATCTTTTCCTCCTATTTTTTATCCCCTAATTCTCTTATTTCTGTATATACATCTTTTGTTTTTTCATTTTGTTTAAATTCATCATGCATACTTGATGTTAATTCTCTAAATCTACTCTTATCAGGAATAGTATTTATTTTTACTCCAAATTCCTCTATCATTTGTTTTTGTGCTTCTGCTACTGCATCTTTCCATTTATCTTTTTGATAGATTGTTGATTCTATAGCAGCTTCATATACTGCTTTTTTCTCCTCTTCAGTTAACATATCTAAAGTACTTTTACTCATAACAACAATATCAGGAACTCTTGTATGCTCATCATATGAATAATATTGAACTACCTCTCCATGTCTTGCTGTTGTTATAGCAAATTCATTACTTTCTGCTCCATCTAATATCCCTTGTTGTAAAGATGTATATGTCTCACTATTTGACATAGGTACTGGAGATCCCCCCATAAGAGATATCATTTTTATTGCAGTCTCACTTTGCATAACTCTTATTTTCATACCTTTTAAATCTTCTGGTTTTGTTATAGGTCTTCCTTTAGTATAAAAACTTCTTTGTCCACTGTCATAATAAGTCAATCCTACAAATCCTAAATGCTCTGTTGAATTATAAAATTTATCCATTATATCTTTATTATCCATAACTCTATAAAAATGTTCCTCACTATCAAATAAATATGGTAAACCAAAGATTGAATAAATACTTGAGAAACTTTCTAATGCTGATCCACTAACCTTTGTAAAATTGATTACTCCAGTTTGAACCATTTCTATAAATTCTCTTTCTGTTCCTAATTGTCCGTCAGGATAATATTCTACTACTAATTTACCATTTGTTTTTTCCTCTAGTAATCTTCCAAATTCTGCCATAGATTTTTTTACAACTTCACTATTACTTCCATAAGCATATTTCAAAACTTTTCTATCAGTATTACGTCCTTTAAGTATAAGAAACCCTGATATTAAAATTCCTACTAACATTAAACTAAATATTTTTTTCATTTTCTCCTCCTCTTTCTCTATTCCTTTTTTATTACTCTAAGTGAAACATCTCTTTTAACTCTATTGTTACTGGACTATTATCTTCATTTGTTTCCATAATATCTGCCATAAATTTCCACCATTTTTTACATATTTCTGTCTCAGCACTTTTATTCCATAACTCTTCATTTTCTAATTCAATATACCCAAACAAAATACTTGTCTCTTCATCTAGGAAAATAGAGTAATTTCTTCCACCATGCTCTTTTATCATTGCTTTCATCTCATCACAAATTTCATCATGTCTCTTTTTATACTCTACTTCTTTCCCTTTAAATAGTTTCATTTTAAATGATTTTCTTATCATATTGTACTCCTTTCAATCATTTTTATTTTTTTCTTAACAATATCATAGTATTTTATTATATGTAAAAAAAGAACGTAATTTGCAAAATAATACGTTCTTTTTTACAATTTATTCATTTTCTAAATTATTTTTTCTAAAATTAGCTGGTGAAATTCCATATTTTTCTTTAAATTTTTTGTGGAAATAACTGTTGTTTTCATATCCTATGTTATTTACAATATCAGCTATGGATAAATTTGTTTCAAGTAATAATTGCTCTGCAATTTTAAATCTTTTTTCTTGCAATAACTCTTTAAAATTTTGTCCAAATTTGCTCTTAATAAGTCTACTTATTTGAAAAATAGAACTATTTAATTGCTGAGATATCTCTGATAAAGTAGCTGTTTTATATGTTGTTTCTATATAATTTTCTATAATTTTTATCATCATCTCTTCATAGTTTACTTTTGAATTCTTCTCTAAAGTAAAAGTATAATGAGATAAATACATAAAAAGAAGCCCCATTAACTTCTTATTTATATTACGTTCATCTAAAGATTTATTACTTATAATTGAATAAATCAAATTTTCTAATATATTTTCAATAGGAACTATTCCTTCAGTTTTAAACAATAAAAATTGTCCTTTAGTAGTATCATTTCTTAATGTATCTACAATAAAATTACTTATATAATTCTCTTCTTCTAACATTGACAATGCTTCATCAAAAAAACTAGGTTTTATAATAAAATTTATTGCTATATCATTTTTTCCACATGCTTTTATTCCATGAGAAGCGTGACAATTTAAGAAAAGTAGATCCCCTTTTATAAGAGTTAACTCCTCTCCATTAATTATATTTGTAATGCTTCCTTTCAACACATAAATCGCCTCTACATAATCATGTTTATGCTCAGCAAAATCAATAAATCTAGTATGAGTTCTTACAGATATTAAATTTCCAAATTTTAAAAGTTTATCTGCTTCAACAGTAACAAACTCTTTCTTGTTAGTATATATATCTTTTTTTAAAACTTTTTTTCCTGCTAATATTTCCTTTTCTTCCTCTGTAATCTTCTCCAAAAACTTCAATATCTCTATATTCAATTATATTTCTCCTCTTAGCCTTTTTATTCAAATTATACCAAAAACATTCTTTTAAGACAACTTTTTGTTGCAAAAAAAGACATATTTTCATTTAAATAGAGTCCTTATTTTATAAAATCTCTTGTAGTAAAATTTTGTTAAGTTATTAAGGAGGATGTTATGGAACAAAATAGATATTTTTTAGCTATTGATATTGGTGCTTCTAGTGGAAGACACATATTAGGTTATATTAAAAATCAAAAGTTACAATTAGAAGAGATATATAGATTCAAGAATGGAGTATATAATCAAAACAACCAATTATGCTGGGATCTAAAAAGTCTTTTTAATGAGATTCTAAATGGTTTAAAAAAATGTAAAGAAATAAATAAGATTCCTTCTACTTTAGCTATAGACACTTGGGGAGTTGATTTTGTTCTATTAGATAAAGAGGATAAAATTTTAGGTGAAACTGTTAGTTATAGAGATAGCAGAACTAATGGTATTCCAGAAGAGATCTTTAAAACAGTTTCTAAAGAAAATATATATCAAAGAACAGGAATTCAAAATTTAGTTTTCAATACCATTAATCAACTTTACTCTATAAAAAAAAATTCTAATATTTTAGATAAAGCTTCTACTTTCTTAATGATACCTGATTACTTTAACTTTTTATTAACTGGAAAAAAGGTAAATGAATATACTAATGCTTCTACAACTCAACTTTTAAATTTAGAAAGTTCAAATTGGGATTTTGAATTATTAGATAAATTAAATATCCCTAAAAATATATTCCAACCTATTGTTCCTGCTGGTACTTCTCTTGGTTTTCTAAAAAAAGAGATAATAGAAGAGATTGGATTTGACTTAGAAGTTATTACAGCACCTTCTCATGATACAGCTTCTGCTGTTTTGGCTGTTCCATGTTCTAAAGATAATTTTCTTTATCTAAGTTCTGGAACTTGGTCTTTATTAGGTACTGAAAGTAAAAAATACAACTCAACTTTAGAAAGTTTAAAATCTAACTTTACAAATGAAGGAGGATACAATAAAACTTATCGTTATCTTAAAAATATTATGGGACTTTGGATAATGCAAAATGTAAAAAAAGAACTTAATGATAAATACTCTTTTCCTGAATTAAGTCAAATGGCAAATGATTTTTGTGGTGAAAAATATATTATAAATGTTAATGACAATGAATTTTTAGCTCCTACATCTATGATTGAAGCTATAAAAGAGTATTGCAACAAAAAATTTAACCATATTCCTAATTCTATAGAAGAGATTGTAGCTATTATTTATAATAGCCTAGCTCTAAGTTATGCTAATACAATTAAAGAGATTGAAAAACTTACATCTCAAAAATTCAATACCCTATATATTATAGGTGGAGGTTGCCAAGATAATTATCTCAATTATTTAACTGCTAAGAAAAGTGGAATAGAAGTTTTTGCTGGACCTATTGAAGCTACTGCTATTGGTAATTTAGGTTCTCAATTATTAAATAAAAAATATTTTAGCTCTGTAAAAGAGTTTAGAAGTTTTGTATTAAATTCATTTGATATAAAAAAATATAAATAAAAAATTTAGGAGGATATAAAACTATGTCTAGATATGAAGAAGCAAAAAAAATTTACTCAAGAATTGGAATAGATACAGATAAAGCTATTGAAACTTTAAAAAATATCCCTATTTCAATTCATTGTTGGCAAGGTGATGATGTAATAGGATTTGACACTAAAGGAAGTCTTACTGGTGGAATACAAACAACAGGAAATTATCCTGGAAAAGCTAGAACTCCTGAAGAATTAATGGCAGATATTGATAAAGCTTTCTCTTTAATTCCAGGAAAACACAAACTTAATCTTCATGCTAATTATGCTATCTTTGAAGATGGTGAATTTGTAGATAGAGATAAAATAGAACCTAAACACTTTAAAAAATGGGTAGAATTTGCTAAAGAAAGAGGACTAGGACTTGATTTTAACCCTACTTTCTTCTCTCATCCTAAAGCAAGTAGTTTTACTCTTTCTAGTCCAGATGAAGAGATTCGTAAATTTTGGGTAAATCATGCTATTGCTTGTATTAGAATTTCTGAATACTTTGCTACTGAATTAAATCAACCTTGTGTTATGAATATTTGGATCCCTGATGGATATAAAGATATTCCAGCTGATAGAATATCTCCTAGAGCTAGATTTAAAAAATCTTTAGATGAAATATTAGATATTGATTATGATAAAGAAAAAGTTCTTGTATGTCTTGAATCTAAAGTTTTTGGTATAGGTATGGAAAGTTATACTGTAGGTTCTGCTGAATTCTGTTTAAGTTATGCAGCTTCAAAAGGAATTATGCCACTTATGGATAATGGACACTATCATCCAACAGAAGTAGTTTCTGATAAAATATCATCTCTATTATTATTTAATAAAAATTTAGCTCTTCATGTTACTAGACCAGTAAGATGGGATTCTGACCATGTAATCCTTCTTGATGATGAAACAAAAGAGATCTGTAAAGAAATTGTTCGTTGTGATGATATTTCAAGAATTAAAATAGCTACTGATTATTTTGATGCTAGTATTAATAGAGTTGCTGCTTGGATTATTGGAGTAAGAAATCTACAAAAAGCTTTATTATTTGGATTACTTCAACCTAACAATCTTTTATCTAATTTACAATTAAAAGGTGAGCTAACAGAATTGATGATGCTACAAGAAGAGATTAAAACTTATCCTATGGGAGATATTTGGGAAGAATTCTGTAAACAAAATAATGTTATTGCAACTGAAGAATGGTTTAATGAGATAAAAACATATGAAAAAGAAATTTTAAGTAAAAGAGCGTAATATTCAAGGAGGATCTAAAATGGATTATAATATTAAATTTATAAAAGAATTTATTCAATTAACTATTAATGGTTATGAACAAAACTGGCACGAACGTAATGGTGGAAATCTTAGCTATAGATTAAAAGATGAAGAGGTTGAAGCTATTCAAAAATATTGTGATTTTTCTGGTGAATTTAAACCTATAGGAACTTCTGTCCCTAAGTTAGCTGGAGAATACTTCTTAGTTACTGGTTCTGGAAAATTCTTTAGAAATGTATCTCTTGATCCAGAAAATAATATTTGTATTATTCAATTAGATGAAAAAGGAGAAAATTATCGTATCCTTTGGGGATTAAAAAATGGAGGTAGACCTACAAGTGAACTACCTACTCACCTTATGAACCATGAAATAAAAAAGGTAACAACTAATAATAAACATAGAGTAATCTATCACTGCCATCCAGCAAATATTATAGCTTTAACTTTCACTATGCCTTTAGATAATAAAATAATTACTCGTGAGTTATGGGAGATGGCAACTGAATGTCCTGTAGTTTTCCCTAGTGGTGTTGGAATAGTTGAATGGATGGTTCCTGGTGGAAGAGATATTGCTGTAGCTACTTCTAAACTTATGGATAAATATGATGTAGTTATCTGGGCTCATCATGGAATTTTCTGTTCTGGTGAAGATTTTGATACTACTTTTGGACTAGCTCATACTGTTGAAAAATCTGCTGAAATTCTAGTTAAAGTTATCTCTATGGGAGGAAACAAATTACAAACTATCACTCCTCAAAACTTTAGAGATTTAGCTGTAGACTTCAAAGTAACTTTACCTGAAGAGTTTTTATTTGAAAAATAATATATCTAATCTTGAATGGACTGTTGTAAAAAATAGTCCATTTTTTATTTTTTGAAAATAAAAAAGACAAGTAAGTTTAATTTTCCTACTTGTCTCAAGGTATATTAAATTAATAGATTTACTACTGAAAGTGCTCCTATAACCCACATAGTAAGTGAGATCTTTTTAAAGTCCGCACAGGCTACGTTTATAATAATATAAGAGATAAACCCTATACTAAGTCCTATTGCTATACTGTGAGTCATTGGCATAAATATTATTGTCATAAAGGCTGGTATTGATTCTTTCATAGTTGAAAGATCTAATTGAGAGATATTTCTAAACATAAATATTCCAACAATTACTAATGCAGGTGATACTGCAAATACTGGTATAGCTTCAACTATTGGTGCTATAAATAGAGCAAGTAAGAAGAATAATCCTGTGAAAATAGAAGCAAGCCCTGTCTTAGCTCCAACTTTTATTCCTGCTATTGATTCTCCATAAGTTGTAACTGTACTTGTTCCTAATAAAGCTCCTATTATAGTTGACGAGCAGTCTGCTAAAAGCATTCTTCCTAATCCTTTTTTTCTCTCCTCCTCATTTCTAAATTGAACCTCTTTGTATGTAAACATCAGTACACTTAAAGAATCAAATAGATCTATAAACATAAATGAGAAAATAGATCCTAAAAGACTAACTTTTAATACTCCAAAAATATTTAGTTTAAAAAGTAATGGTGTCATACTTGGTGGTGATGATAATAGTTTCTCTGGAATATCCACTTCCCCTAAAAACATTCCTATAATAGAGATCACTATTATACTTATTAGAACTCCACCTCTAACCTTTTTCATATCTAGAATATACATTAAAAATAATCCTGCAAAAGAAAGAGCTACTGGTAATGTTATAGGTGCTATCTTTACTAAAGTTTCTGGATTAGCCTCTATAACTCCCATACTTTTTAATCCTATCAATGAAAGAAAAAGTCCTATTCCTACTGTTGCAGCTGTTGAAAGTTGTTGAGGAATAGAGTTAATTATCTTCTCTCTAACTCCACAAATTGCCAGTATCAGATAAAATACCCCTGAAAAGAAAACTACTCCTAAAGCATCTTGCCAAGGAATTCCATTTCCCTTTACTAAAGTAAATGTGAAAAAGGCATTTAATCCAACTCCAGGAGCTAGGGAAATAGGTACATTCCCTAGAATACCCCCTAAAAATGATCCTATTGCAGTTGCTACACAAGTAACTGTTACAAGTGCTCCCTTATCCATTCCTGTCAATGAAAGAACAGCAGGATTTACAAAAATAATATAAGAAATTGTTAAAAAAGTTGTTAATCCCCCAAAAAATTCCCCTTTTATACTTCCACCTCTCTCAGAGATTAAAAATTTATCATCAAGGAATTTTACAAAATTATTTTTCTCCATCATTCATTCCCCTCTTAATTATTATTTATTATTCCAATATCCTATATGAGCTCTTGCTATCTCTTTAGCTAACTCTTCATCTGCAATTGGTCCAATTACCTCTATATTTTTTTGCCCTCTTGCTAAAATTTCTCTACAAGGCATATCAAAAGTTGGGTTATCTTCATCAGCTCCTGTTAAAGCTAAAAGTTGTTTTTCACTTATTCCATAGACAATTCTTCCTACATTTCCCCAATAGATAGCTCCTGTACACATACAACAAGGCTCAGCTGTAGAATAAAGAGTACAATCCCATAAAAACTCTCTTGAATAAAGTTTTACAGCTTTTCTCATAGCAGTAGTTTCTGCATGTCCTGTGCACTCTTTTTCAGTCACTTCAATGTTACCTGATTCAACAATAATATTTCCATCTTTGTCAACTATTAAAGCTCCAAAAGGATGGTTTCCTGATGCTACAGATTCATCTGCAATTTCAATACATCTTTTGATGTATTTAATGTGATCTAAATTACTCATAACTTCCTCCTAAAAAAATTAATAATAAAAAAGGTAACCTCTAAGGGTTACCTTTAACTTACATACACACTTCACCCTTGCAAGATGAGCAGTATTTTCACCTGCCTAATGAGTCTCTTGTGGGCGCCATTGTTACTTAATATTTAGTTTCATATAATTTATGTTAAATTATATCATACATACTTTAAAATTTCAATTAATTTTATTTTAATTTCTTCTTAAGTCCTAAAATATTTTTATTTAATGACTTTAAATAATTTATTCTTAAATCTCCATCTCTAAAAGAGCTGACGACAAACTTTTTCCATGTTTATCTAAGGCTAAAGATCTTGTTACTCCTCCCCCTAGTGCTTCATCCATTACAAAGTTTAAAGCTCCTAAATTAGGAAGTTCATATCTAATTACCTCCCCTTTTACAATATCTTTAAAGTATTCTTTTACCTTTTCTGCTGTTACTTTTTCACAAATTAGATCATAATCTTTTTCATCATAAACTATTAAAGATATATTTGAAATATTTCCCTTATCTCCTGTTCTTGAATGAGCTATTTCTAAAAGTTTCATCTTAAACCTCCTCATATATAACTTCTAATTCTATATCTTCTCTTGGAATAAATATTGAACAAATAGATACAACTTCACTTGCACTTTTTGTTACTCCTCCTCCACCTGAAGGTCCATTAGTATAAAGTGTTTCTACTTCATTTCCTATTTTCACTGCATCTTCTCTTTTTACAGTTCTACCTGCAACTCTTAATCTAACTTCTCCTAATAAAGATGGATCACACAATTTTTTTCCTATACTATTTCCATATAAAGAGTTAACTCCAATTAAATCTACTTTTAATTCATCATATTTTACTCCAGTAAAATCCAATCTTTTTTTAACTACTTCACCTGCTAATTTAGCTTTTTCATAAGCTGTAGATCCACCATAACTGATCTCTCCTGTTCCAATAAAACAATCTTTATAACCTATACTTACCTTTAAAGTAGCTGGTTTTTTCTTACCTGTTGCTCCTGTTAAAAATACTTTATTTTTTTCTAATTCTTTTAATGAGATAGTTGTAAAATTAGCTACTCCATCAGGTGTCATATAATTTTTAGGATCATGAATTTCATAAATAAGCTGTTCTTTACATGTATGAGTACTTACAACTCCACCACTAGTTTCTGTTTTAGTAATAACTACATCTCCATTTTCACTTACCTCAGCAATAGGAAAACCTACATTCCAAAGATCTTCAACCTCATTATATCCAGGTACAGCAAAATATCCACCACAAACTTGAGCTCCACATTCAAGAAGATGTCCTATCATTATACCTTTTCCTATGAGATCATAGTTTTCTACATCCCATCCAAACTCATAAATTAATGGTGCCATAAATATTGCTGGGTCTGCACAACGTCCTGTTACAACTATATCAGCTCCATTTTTTAATGCTTCTACTATTCCATCAACTCCTAAATATACATTTGCTGAAACTAATTTATCTTTAATTGTATTTAAAGGAGTTTTTAATTCAAGAACTTCACAATCTAAATATCTATCTAATTTATCAGAAATATCATCTCCAAGAACTGCTGCAATTTTCAATCCTTTTATATTCATCTCTTCTGCCATAGATTTTATCTTTTTTATTGCTCCTAAAGGATTAGCAGCTCCCATATTTGTAATTACTTTTATATTTTTTTCTTTACAAATAGGTAATATCTTTTCAAATCTATATTCAAGTAATCCATTATATCCCTTATTTGGATCTTTTAATTTTTCCTGTTGTGCAATAGCTATTGTTCTTTCTGCAAGACACTCAAAAACAATATAGTTTATATTCCCATTTAACATTAAATCAACAGCAGGTTCTATTCTATCTCCAGCATATCCTGCTCCTGAAGCTATTCTTATTTTTTTCATTTTAACCTCCTAAAATCCAAACTTTATTTATACAATACTCCTGTTATTACAGCTACAATTAACATCACTATTGTTGTTAAAAAAGCATATGGTATAGTTTTCTTTTGATGCTCTCCCAATTCAACACCTGTAAGTCCTATTAACAAGAATGTTGAAGCTGTAAGTGGACTTACTGGGAATCCAGTTGTCATCTGTCCTAAAATTGCAGCTCTAGCAACTGATATTGCAGAACTACCAAGCTCTTGAGCTGTTGTTGCCAATACTGGTAAAATTCCAAAATAGAATGAATCTGGATCAAATAATAGACTAGCTGGCATACCAATAACCCCTACCAAAATAGCCATAGAACGTCCTAACGATTTTGGTATAATATCAACCATTACTGTTGACATCTCTTTTATCATTCCTGAACCCTGCATTATTCCTATAAATGCTCCTGCTGCAAATAGTATACTAGCCATCATTAAAGCAGCCTTAGCATGTGAATCTACTCTCTCTTTTTGCTCTTTTACTGAAGGATAATTTATTACTACTGAAATACAAAATGCTATCATGAATACCACTGCTGGTGGAAGTTTACCTGATATTAAAACTCCTATTGCTAATATTATAGTAATAATATTTATTCCAAAATTTCTACTTTCTTTCTTTTCTCCTAGATTATCTGTATTAATATTTAAGTGCTCTATATTTCCAAGTCTTTTCTTTTCATCTCTTCCTAATTTTACAGCTACAAATAAAACAAAAACTATTCCTGCTAAAACAGGTATAAATAATGGATTAAATAACTCTGTAACTGAAATTTTTAGTGATGTTGCTGCTCTTAAAGTAGGTCCTCCCCAAGGAAGTACATTCATTACCCCTGCTCCCAGTCCTACAATTGTTGCAAGTGTAGTTTTTCTCATTCCAAGAGCTTCATACAATGGAAGCATTGCTGGAACTGTTACTAAAAAAGTTACTGCTCCTGATCCATCTAAATGTACAATCATTGATAAAATTGCTGTTCCTACTGCTATTTTTACAGGATCTTTTCCTACTACTTTTAATATTTTGTCTATAATTGGTTGAAATGTTCCTGCATCTGTTAAAATACCAAAAAATAAAATTGCAAAAATAAACATTGTTCCTGTAGGAGCAATAGATTTTACCCCATCATTTATAAACTTTCCAATTTTCAATCCATGTCCACCTATAATAGCTGTTATAATTGGAACACTGATAAGAGCTACTAGCGGAGATAATTTTTTCATCATTATTACTGCTAATAAAATAAAAATAGTTAAAAAACCTAATGCTGCTGCCATAATTTCCTCCCTTTAATTATATGTTTTATTTAATTCCTTTGCTTTTATAATGAAGCAAATATCATGCCAAATATATTAGCCTAATTTTTGAGAGTTTTTCTAATTTTTTTCTAATTTTTTAGAAATAAAAAAGGAAGATCTATCTCTTCCCTTTAAAATAAGATATTTTATTGTCATTCTAAAAAGTTAGAATTCTTGTTAAAATTTTCTATTTTTTTAGAAATTATCTGTTCAATTTATTATAAAAAGTAGCAAGAGAGATTCCCAATGCCTTTGCTGCCTTTTTCTTTCCTTCAACACTATCACCATATTTGGCAATAGCTTTATTTATATATTCTTTTTCTACTTTATTTATATATTCATTTAGTTCAATTATCTCACTATCTAAAATATTTTCTTCAACTTTAATTGGTAGATGCTCTTTTAAAATTACTTTTTCTTCCCTCATATTAAAAGTAAATTCTATTATATTTTTTAATTCTCTTATATTTCCACACCATTCATATTCTTTTAACAATTGAATTGCTTCTTGACTTAAAAACATATCTTTTTTGTACTTCTGCGAAAGGTCAGATATGAATTTATTAGCCAATGCAGGTATATCATCTTTTCTCTCTCTCAATGGTGGTATTGTTAAAGGGATAATAGCTATTCTATAATATAGATCCCTTCTAAATTTTCCCTCTTCCATCAATTTAAAAAGATCTTTATTTGTTGCACATATAAGTCTTACATCTATTGGTATCTCCTTACTTCCACCTATTTTTCTAATACTTTTTTCTTGCAAAACACGTAAAAGTTTTCCTTGAAGTCCATATTCTAACTCTCCTATCTCATCAAGAAAAAGTACCCCACCATTTGCTAGTTGAAATAATCCTGTTTTTCCATTTTTTTTAGCTCCTGTAAATGTTCCTTCCTCATAACCAAAGAGTTCACTCTCTATAAGACTTTTTTCAAAAGATGCACAATTTACTGGAATAAAAGGAAAATCTTTTCTTAAACTAAAATTATGTATAGCACTAGCATATAGTTCCTTTCCTGTTCCACTTTCACCTGTTATAAGAACATTTGAATCTGTAAGAGCTATTCTTTTAGCAAACTCTTTTATCTCAACACTTTTTTTATCTACTGCTATAATATCATCAAAATTATATTTTCCACTTCCTAAAGATTTTACATGCTCTTTAAGATTTTGAATTATAATTTTAGAAAGGTTTAATTTCTCAGTAAGCTTATATACATCATTAAGTTCATTAAGTAAGGAAATTCCACCAAGAACTTTATTTTTTTTCCCATAGATTGGTACCATATTTACAATATACTCAACTTCATCCATTTTTCTATGAACATTTAATTGCAACTTTCCACTTTTAATAACTTCAGTAAGATAACTTCCCTTTCTTACATCGGATAATTTTTTTCCTATAATATCTTCTTCTTTAACTTTAGTTATTCTAGTATAAGCTGGGTTTATATATCTTACTATCCCTTCAGAATCTATTATTAAAATTCCATCATATAATGAATCTAATATTATCTTTACCCATTCAGTTATCTTTAGCATATTTCCCCTTTACTTAAATAATTAATATTTAATTAAAGCTGCTGAAAATTATAATTTCCAACAGCTTTATATTTCGACAGTCTATTTTTCCAATTCCACAGTATATTTTAATCTCTTCAATCCATTTTTTATAGCTTTTATCTTCAATTTACTTAATTTAGTATCAGATAACTCCTCAATAGGTGCATCTTGAATAGATGCAAGCTCTCCATAAGTATTAATTAACTTATCAATATCCTTCTTAGTTAGCTTACTAATCTTTCCAAGAACTCTATACCCTTTAGGGCTAATCTTATTATCTAAATTGCTATAACTTTTTCTATATCCTAAAGCACTAGAAAAATTCTCTATCTCTAACAACTCTATATTTGTAAGATTTGCTATTTGTGACATAACATCTTCATAAGTTGTATCACTACTCATATAGTCACTTAAAAACTCTTCCATATCTTCATTGATATCTTGCTCCAAATCTTTAAGTTGAAGATCCATCAATCTTCCCTCTGTTCCAAGCTCTACAACATACCCTTTTAATTCATCATCAATTCTTCTCATCATCTCAAATCTTTGAAGAACTTGAGCTACATCATATAGTGTTACAATATCATCCAATTCCAATATTGTAAGATTAGCTAAAGATTTGTCTAAAACATATCTATATCTTTCCATAGTTTTTAATGCCTGAGCAGCTTCACTTGTTATCTCTGATGTATTTTTTAATTTATATCTTATATCCCCTTTATACAGGCTTACAACTTTTTTTCTTTCTGAAACAGCTATTACAAGCTTCCCTGTCTGCTTTCCTGCCCTTTGAGCTGTTCTATGTCTAGTTCCACTTTCCTCTGATGAATATTTCCTATCAACTTGTAGATGTACATTGGCATAAAGTATTTTTTTACATTCATCATCAACTATTATGGCTCCATCCATTTTAGCTAATTCAAAAACTCTCTCTGGTGTATAGTCACAATTTATTACAAATCCACCATCAAGCATTTTCTCAACTGTTTCATCAATTCCTACTACAATAAGAGCTCCTATTCCACCATCTAGTATGTTATCTATTCCATCTCTAAGAGGTGTCCCTGGAGTTATCTGCATCAACATTGATTCTAGCTTTTTATTGATCATCTTTATTCATCCTTTCTAAAAGTTCTTCTAAATTTTTTAAATATATTAATTTTAATTTATATTTGTGACTATTTTTTTCTATCTCTTTTCTATTAGCCTCTGGAATATAGACACCTTTAAAACCTAATTTTTCTAATTCTCTCAATCTTTTCTCAATAAAGAAAACCTTTCTTATCTCTCCACGTAAACCTAGTTCTCCAATAGCAGCTATTTTTTGACTTATCTCTACCCCTTTATATACAGACATTAGAGATATCAACACAGCTAAATCTGCTGCTGGATCTGCTATACTCAAACCACCAGGAATATTTACAAAGAGATCTTTCATTCCCAATGCCATGTGCATCTTTTTCTCAGCTATCGCTGTTAAAATCTGGATTCTATTTCTATCAAACCCTTGAACTATTCTTTTAGGTATTCCTATGGTAGTTTCTGTTATCAGAGTTTGTATTTCAAGTAAAAATACTTTTGTTCCTTCCAATACAGGTACAACCATACTTCCTGCATTTTTTTCATCTCTTTCACTTAAAAAATATTCAGAGGAGTTTTTTATCTCTTTCATTCCATCCTCTTCCATACTAAAAACTGCCAACTCATTAGTTGATCCAAATCTATTTTTAGTACTTCTTAAGATTCTATAAAAGAGTCCCTCTTCTCCCTCAAAGTTAAATACAGCATCAACCATATGTTCTAACATCTTAGGTCCTGCTACCTTACCATCTTTAGTTATATGACCAACAATGAAAAAAGAGATATTATATTTTTTAGCAAGTTCTATGATTTTTAAAGTGCATTCTCGAATTTGTGTAGGTGTTCCTGGAATTGAATCTATATTTGAATTATATAATGTTTGAATAGAATCTACAACTACAACTTTAGGTTTTTTTGAAATTAGATACTCATATATATTAGCCATATCTGTTTCAGCCATTAAAAATAGATTATCACTCTCTATTTTTAATCTCTCACCTCTATTTTTTACTTGAGAGGGAGATTCTTCACCTGAAATATAAATTACACTTCCATAAGCAGTATACTCTTTAGCTACTTGTAAAAGAAGAGTAGATTTTCCTATTCCAGGGTTTCCAGTAACTAATACTACTTCACCTTGAAGTAGCCCTCCACCTAAAATTCTATCAAACTCTCCAATTCCTGTGATATATCTATAAGTTTGTTCCTGTTTTATCTCTTTAAAAGAGAATACCTTTTCAGATATCTCTTTTACTGATGCTGTTGTTGCCACAACTGGAGCTCCAACAGTTACACTTTCTATCTCCTCTTCAAAAGTTCCCCACTCATTACATTGAGGACATTTTCCCAACCATTTAGGAGATTTATATCCACATTCACTACACACATAAAAACTTTTATTTTTTGCCACAACAACACCTATCCTTTGATAGTTTTTGCTTTTTCCCTCACTATCTCAGCAATTTTATCATCAACAAATATATCTAGTCTTGCTCCTACCATAGCAGCTTCCCTTACAGAACTTGAGCTTAAATACATATATTCTCTTGCTGCTGGAATAAATATTGTATCAACATCTCCATCTGAAAGATCATGATTTGCAAAAGCATAACCTAACTCATACTCATAATCTGATACAGCTCTCAATCCTCTTATTATTATATCAGCATTATTTTCCTTCATAAAATTAATTAGAAGTCCATCAAAACTTTTTACTTCTATCTTGTCACTATCTTCTCCAACTAAAAGCTTTATCATATTTTTTCTCTCTTCTAAAGAAAACCAACATTTCTTATTAGTATTATTCATAACTGCAACAATAAGTTTATCAGTTATTTTAAGAGATTTTTTTATTACATCATAATGTCCTTTTGTTATTGGATCAAAGCTTCCTGCATAAACACCTATTTTCATGTTCTCTCCTCTATTTAACTAGAATTATCTCATATTGAGTATCGTTATTTATTCCTACTTCTAGCTCTATACTTTTCCCTTTATTTTTTAGATATTCTCTCATTATATCAAAATATACTTCAGTAAAAGAGTCTTTAAGTCTCTTTGAAAGTACAACTTTTATCTTACTTATATCCCTATCATCTGAAGATAATTTTATCTCTTTTATAAGCTCATGAACTAAAGCATCTTGAGATTTTACCTTACCAGTTCCATTACAATATGGACATACCTCTTGATAGTAATAAGCTAGTGGCTTTCCAGTTCTCTTTCTTGTCATCTCAACAAGACCTAAATCTGTAAAATGCACTATATTATTTTTAATTCTATCTTTTTGTAAATTTTTCTCTAGCTCTTCAATAACTCTAACTTTATCCTCTTCCACTCTCATATCAATAAAGTCAATTATTATAATTCCACCAAAGTTACGAAGCCTCAACTGCCTTGGTATCTCTCTAGCTGCCTCTACATTGGTATTTACAACTGTTTCCTCTAAATTATAACTACCTGTATTTTTTCCTGTATTTACATCTATACTTATTAGTGCTTCTGTCTTTTGAATTACAAGATAACCTCCACATTCAAGCCATACAACTTCATTTAAAGCCTTCTCTATCTCTTCACTTATTCCATACAGATCAAAAATCTCTTTCTCATCACTATCTCTATATAGTTTAATCTTAGTTTTCAATGTCTTTTCACTAAAAGCATTTACATAGTCTATTATCTCCCAATAAACCTCTTCATTATCAACTATAAGTTCATCTATATCATTTGAAAAGATATCTCTCAATACAGTTGTCACTATTCCATTATCTTTATATAGAACCTCTCCTATCTTAGCTCCCTTAATTTTTTTCTCAATATCTTCCCATTTTTTTACAAGATACTCTATCTCTCTTTCAAAATGAAATTCACTTTTTCCATAGGCAGCTGTTCTAATAATTACTCCCATATTAGCAGGCTTTATATCTTTAAAAATATTTTCTAATCTTTCTCTCTCTTCCTCATCTTTAATCTTTTTAGAGATAGCTATATGATCATTATTTGGCATCAATACCAAATATTTTCCTGGTATTGTAAAGTGTGTTGTTACTCTTGCTCCCTTATTTCCACGAGGTTCATTTAAAATTTGTACTACTACTTCATCACCAACAGTTAAAATATCCTCTATTGGTCTATTGCTATTCAAAATTCCATCTAAATATTTCTCTTCAAACTCTCTTAAATCATTTACATAAAGAAATCCATTTTTTTCCAATCCTATATTTACAAAAGCTGATTCCATTCCTGGAAGAACATTGGCAACTTTTCCCTTATAAATACTTCCATTTATTCTTCCTTCCTCTTCTCGCTCCACTAGGATTTCAACCACTTTTCCATCTTCAATTATAGCTGCTCTAGATTGAAAGTCATCTATATTGATTACTATTTGATTCATTGCTCTCCTCTCTAAGGATCTCTACTCTTGAATATATTTTTCCATTTACAACAACTATATCTTTTGATAAACTGTTGTCTATTTTTATATTAAAATACTCCTTTAATCTTAATCTATTCGCTTTTTTTATTCCAACTATTTTAGATATATTTACCTCTGCTGTTTCAATATCTAATTTTTTCTCTCTATCTGCAATTTTTTTCAAAAAATTATAATAGATCTCTGTTTCAACTAATTCTCTAAAAGCAGGGTGAAATGGACCACCTAAAACTACACCATCTTCTCTTAGATCTTCACTTGGTTGAAGTCCAACTCTAATTACATTAACACCATTTAATTCAAGAAGTGTATATATTTTTCTAGTTCTTTCTACAGCCTCTTCAATAGAGAGAGCATGATACTCCCCTTTTAAAAACATCTCCTCTAACTTAGTATTTTTTATAACTAAAGTTGGGTATATTCTAGCTACATCTGGTTGCATCTCTAAAGCTCTCAATGCTGTTAAATAATCACTTTCTATTGTTGCCTCTGGTAATCCTATCATCAGTTGAATTCCTAGCTCTATTCCATACTCCTTTAAAAGTTTACAAGCCTCTGCTACCACTTCAACTGGATAATATCTCGCTGTTGCCTTTAAAACTTTCTCATCTAAAGATTGCACCCCTAGTTCAACAGATGTTACACCATACTTTTTTAATTGCTCCACTATCTCTCTGTTGATACAATCTGGTCTTGTAGACAGTCTTATTCCATCTATTAACCCTTTTTTTATATATTCATATACTGTTTCTAAATATTCTTTTTGAAGTTTTAAAGAAATTCCTGTAAAAGTTCCACCAAAAAATGCCACCTCTTTCTTGGAATTTTTTGGAAGAGTTTCTAAATACATTTCTATAATTTTTCTGACATCTTCCATAGTCACATCAGTTTCACGACCATTTATCTTCTTTTGATTACAGAATACACAAGCATTTGGACAACCAAAATGGCTTATAAATATTGGTATATTATAGTGTTTCATGGATTTTTACTCCTAATTTTTTACATAGTTCTTTAGCTGCAGATTGCTCAGCACTTTTCTTATTTTTTCCAGTTCCACTTCCAACCATTTCCCCAACTGTTACTGCAATTTCAAATACTTTTTGATGATCTGGTCCTGTTTCATTTACAACTTGATAAATAGGTATTAATTTATACTCTCTTTGACTATACTCTTGTAATATAGTTTTAAAGTCTAAAATATCCTCATTTTTATCAACATGATCTATCGAATCTTGTATATGACTTAAAGCATATTTTTTAGCAGTTTCAAAATTTGAATCTAAATAGATAGCCCCTAAAATAGCTTCAAAAGCATCTCCTAAGATAGAACTTCTATCTCTTCCACCTGTCATCTCTTCTCCCTTACTTAAAAGAAGATATTTTCCTACATCCATTTTCTTTGAAATCTCTGCTAATACTGGCTCACTTACTACCATAGATTTTATTTTGGCTAAATCTCCCTCTGTTGAGTTCTCATGACTTTTATACAAATATTCAGTAACAACAAGATCTAGAACTGCATCTCCTAGCAGTTCTAGTCTTTCGTTGCTTATTTTTTTGTATCTTCTGTGTTCATTTCCAAAAGATCTATGGATAAGTGAATTTTTTAAAAGCTCTTTATTCTTAAATGAGTAACCTAAATTTTCTTCTAGCTCTAAATAATTCTTCTTCAACTTATCCTCCTATATTTAATTACTTATATTTTCTCATTGCTATTACAGCATTATGTCCACCAAATCCAAGAGAACTTGACATTGCTACATTAATTTCTCTTTCTACTGGTGTATTTGGTGCATAGTTTAAATCACATATTGGATCTGGATTATCATAGTTAATTGTTGGTGGTATTATTCCTGTATCTATTGCCATAGCTATTAATACAGCTTCAATTCCTCCAGCAGCTCCTAGTCCATGTCCTGTTGCTCCCTTTGTAGATGAAACAACTAATTCATTTGCTCTATCTCCAAAAGCTGTTTTTATTGCCATTGTTTCGTTTTTATCATTAGCAGGTGTTGAAGTTCCATGTGCATTTATATAGTCAACTTCTTCAGGATTGATATTTCCCTCTTTCATAGCCATTTTAAATGCTCTTGCTGCTCCTTCTCCTCCATCAGCTGGTGCTGTAATATGGTAAGCATCGCAAGTTTCTCCATATCCTACTACTTCAGCATATATTTTAGCTCCTCTAGCTTTTGCATGTTCTAATTCTTCAAGAATAAGGATTCCTGCTCCCTCTCCCATTACAAATCCATCTCTATCTGCTGAGAATGGTCTTGATGCTTTTGCTGGCTCGTCATTTCTAGTAGATAGTGCTTTCATATTCGCAAAAGCATTCATAGCAAATGGAGTTATAGCTGCCTCTGCTCCTCCAGCTATCATAACTTTAGCTCTTCCATTTTTTATCATTTCAAAAGCATCTCCTACTGAATGAGTTCCAGCAGCACATGCAGTTACTATTGATTTATTAGGTCCTTTTGCTCCATAATAGATTCCAATGTTTCCAGCAGCCATATTAGCTATCATTCCTGGGATTGTAAATGGAGATATTCTTCTAACTCCTTTTTCTATCATTGTTCCATGTTGAGCTTCAAATATCTCAATTCCTCCTATACCAGAAGAAACAATAACTCCAACATCTTCACAGTTATTTTCATCTATAGTTAATTTAGAATCTTCTAAAGCCATTTTTGTTGCAGCTAAAGCAAATTGAGTATTTCTAGCTAATTTTTTTATCTCTTTTTTCTCAATTCCAAATTCTAAAGGATCAAAATCTTTAACTTCTCCTGCTATTTTTACTGGCATATCTGTAGTATCATATGATTTTATTAGATCTATTCCAGTTTCCCCTGCTAAAATTCTTTTCCAACTTTTTTCTAGACCTGTTCCCAATGCTGTTATTAGTCCTAGTCCTGTAACTACTACTCTATTCATCTGTTCACCTCTATTTTTTTTAATATATATAAGTAACGGGGTACTTTTTGAATACCCCGTTACTTAAAATATCTGATTTTTTTCTTATTTGTGAGCTTCTACATAATCAATAACATCTTGAACTGTTTTGATTTTTTCAGCTTCAGTATCAGGAATTTCTACTCCAAATTCTTCTTCGAAAGCCATTATTAATTCAACTGTATCTAGTGAATCTGCTCCTAAATCTTCTACAAAGCTAGCCTCTGCAGTTACTTGTTCTGGATCAACGCTTAGTTGTTCAACAACTATTTCTCTTATTTTATCTAACATTTTTTTCCTCCTTAAGTTTCTTATATCTATAGTATTATACTTAGATTTTACATTATATTTTCAAAATCTTCAAGCTTTTCTATATTTTTTACTTGGATTTCTTTATCTATTTTTTTAATAAGTCCAGCTAAAACTTTTCCTGGTCCAATTTCATAGATTTGTGTAACCCCTTCAGCTTTTAGTTTTTGAATAGTTTCAACCCATCTTACTGGACCAAAACTTTGTTTATATATCTCTTCTTTTATCTCATCTACATTTTGAAGAACTTCAGCTGTAGTATTAGCAACTAATTTAACATCTGTCATTTGGAAGTTATATTTTTCAGCTTCCTCTTTTAATTTCTCTCCTGCCTCTTGCATAAGTAATGAGTGGAAAGGTCCTGATACAGCTAGTGGCATTGCTCTTCTTGCTCCAGCTTCTTTTAAAGCTACACAAGCTCTTTCAATAGCATCTTTTTGCCCAGCTATAACTGTTTGTTTAGGCTCATTAAAGTTTACTGCTTCAACAATTCCTTCTACTGTTTTTAATGTTTCTACTATTTTATCTGAATCAAGTCCAATAATTGCAGCCATTCCACCATTAACTTTAACAGCTACATCATTCATGAACTTTCCTCTTGCACTTGTAAGTTTTACTGCTTCATCTATACTTAAATATCCTGCTGCTCCAAATGCTGCATACTCTCCAACAGAGTGTCCTGCTACAAAATCAGCTTTTATTCCTTTTTCTTCTAGTAATTTAGTAAGTATTAAACTCATTGAAACTATTGCTGGTTGAGTATTTTTTGTTTCTTTTAATGCTTCTTCTGGTCCTTCAAACATAACTGTTTTTAGATCAAAATCTAAACTTGAGAAAAGTTTATCAAACTCTTTTCTAGCTAGTTCATTATTTTCATATAATTCTTTTCCCATTCCTACATATTGAGCTCCTTGCCCTGGGAAAACAAAAGCTATTTTAGACATAATACCGTTGCCAAAAATCTATAAAAATATAGAAATTCGTTTATTTCCTTCTTCACAGAATCCGATTTTGCCGTAGCTACTTTCGTTTGATATAACTCTCCAAAGGCTTAAATTCGGATACAACGAATCCTACACATTAGCATTTTCTTATTTGTGAAATTATGCTAATTTATACATAGATAAATTTAGTGAAGCATTATAATCTCTATCAATCACTGCTCCACAATGTGGACACCTATAAATTCTATCTTTTAACTTTAAATCTCTTTTTATAAAACCACATTTACTACAAGTTTTTGATGATGGATAAAATCTATCTGCTACTACTAATTCAATTCCATTTAATTCTGTTTTATATGTTAGATATTTTTTAAACTTATTAAAACATTGTTTTCTTACTGAATCAGACAGATGTTTATTTTTCATCATTCCAGAAACATTTAAATCTTCTATTACAATTCTGTTTGGTTTGGTTTTCACTATACTTGTTGTAACTTGATGAAGATAGTTATTTCTAATATTTGTTAATTTCCTATGTATTAGTTTTGTTGTATTTTCTAACTTTTCTATATTTTTAGTTTTGATAAATTGACAACTTCCTCCTTTCATAATTTTATTTAATTTATATTTTCTACTAATTTGCCTTTGTTTATGTTTTAATCTTTTTTCTAATTTTTTAACTTCTTTAGTTTTATTAATATTTTTAAAAACTTTTCCATCTGAACAAATAGCTAAATCTTTTAATCCTAAATCTACACCTAATGAAATATCTGTTAATTCTTCCTGAATTTTATTAACTTCTACTCCTACAGATATATACCAATACTTATTATCATAAGTAATTCTAGGATTATTATATTTAACTTCAACAGGTATTTGTTCATTTGTTTTTATCCAACCTACTTTTTCAATTAATACTTTTTTCTCTTTAACTTTTAATTTAATAGGGTCATTATAAAAACTAGCTTTGCTTTTCTTTCTACTTTTAAATTTTGGCTTATTAGCTAAACCTTCAAAAAATCTTTTATAGCCATTACAAGCATCTTTTACAGCTTGTTTAGTTACATTATTCGATACTTTATTTAACCATGATAGTTCTGACTTTTTAAGTTGAGTTAATTCTTTTCTAATGACTCCATCGCTAATAAACTTGCCAGCATTTCTATAATTTTCTTCTTGTTTTGCAAGAGTATAATTATAGATAAATCTAGCAGTTCCAATAGATTGCCACAATTTTTGTTCTTGCTCTTTAGTTGGATAAAGTCTAACTTTCTTTGCAAGTATCATCTTCTATTAACTCCTTAATCATTTTTTATTTTAATTAGGTTTGTACAATAAACTATAAACTATTTAGATATTATTATAGAAATTTATATATTTTTAATACTAGTTCTAACCCCCTTCTATTAATTACACCTGTTTTTTTAATATATCACAGCTTAAAAATTATGTCAATAATTAATAAGCCCATTTCATTATTATTGATCCGTAAGTAAGTCCTCCACCGAATCCAGTAAGGGCTATTAAATCTCCTTTTTGAATTAATCCTTTTTCTTTTGCTTCACCAAGTGCTAATCCTATTGATGCAGCAGAAGTATTTCCATATTTATTTAAATTTAAATAGAATTTCTCCATAGGTACATGAATTCTCTTTGCTGCTGATTCAATAATTCTAACATTTGCTTGATGAGGGAATATCATTTTTAACTCTTCAGCTTTTACATTAGCTATTTTTAAAGCCTTATTAGTAGCAAGTGGAAGTGCATGTACAGCAAATTTAAATACATCATGTCCTTTCATTACTAAGAAGTTTTCTTTATTAGCTATTGTTTCTGCATCATTAGGTTTTTTACTTCCTCCAGCTGGTATTTTAAGGATCATATCATCTTCACCCTCAGCTCCAAGGTGAGTAGAAAGCATTCCATAACCATCTTCAACTTCTGAAACTATTGCTGCTGCTGCTCCATCTCCAAAAAGTATACAGTTGCTTCTATTTTCCATATCTACTATTCTTGAAAGAACTTCTCCTCCCAATACTAAGATATTTTTGTATACTCCTCCTCTTACCATAGATCCTGCTATTGTAAGAGCATACATAAATCCACTACATGCTGCATTTACATCAAAACAAGGGATTTGTTTTACTCCAAGCTTATTTTGAACTAAACAAGCTGTACTTTGTGTAATATAGTCTGGAGTAACAGTTGCAACTATTATCATATCTAAATCTTCAGCTGTCATATTTGCATCTGCTAAAGCTTTTTTAGCAGCTTCTACACATAGATCTGAAGTTGCTTGTTCAGGAGCTGCATATCTTCTTTCCTCTACTCCTGTCATTGTTCTTATCCATTCATCAGTTGTATCTAGTATCTTTTCAAAATCAAAGTTTGTCATAACTTTTTCTGGCACATAGTATCCAAGTCCTTTTATTCCTACGCTTTTGAATTCCATCTATCCTCCTATTTCTCTTCTACTTCTATATTATCTATATCTATAACTTTCTTCATCTCTTCCACGAAATTAAGTTTTGCAAATTTTTCAGCAACTTTAATTGCATTTTTAATTGCCACAGCATCTGAATTTCCATGAGCTTTGATAGAGATTCCATTCAATCCTAAGAAAATAGCCCCTCCATACTCTGAAGAATCCATTTTTGATTTTACAACTTTTAAAGCTGGCATTAAAAGCAGTGCTCCTAATTTATATATAAAGCTCTTTGAAACTTCTGTTTTAATAACATCTAGTATAAATTTACCTATTCCCTCTGCAGTTTTTAAAACCATATTTCCTGTAAATCCATCAGTTACTACTACATCTATATTCCCATTCATAACTTCTGTACTCTCTACATTTCCAACAAAATTTATACTTTTATTTTCTTTTAATAGATTATATGCCTCTCTAGTAACTTCGTTTCCTTTTCCCTCTTCAGTTCCTATATTTAAAAGTCCAACTTTAGAGTCCTTTCTTCCTAATAAAATCTCCATATACTTAGATCCCATCATAGCATACTGATTTAAAAATTCAGGTTTACAATCAGCAGTAGCTCCAACATCTAACATTAACATATGTCCCTTTTTATTTGGAAACATTGTTGCAATAGCTGGTCTTAAAACTCCTTTTATTCTTTTTAATTTTAATTGACTAGCTGTTATTAAAGCTCCAGTATTTCCTGCTGAAACAGAGGCATTAACTGTTCCATCTTTTACAAGCTCTAAAGTTTTATTCATAGATGAATCTTTTTTGCTTTTTACAGCAACAACAGGCTCATCAGTCATCTCTATTATCTCTCTAGCATCAACTATTTCAATTTTTTCTTTATTATATTTATATTTAGAAAGTTCAGCTTCAATAACCTCTTTTTTTCCAACAAGAACTAATTCTAATTCACTTACTTCCTCTAATGCAGCGACAGCCCCTTTTATTGTTTCCAAAGGTGCATTATCCCCACCCATAGCATCTAAAGCTATTTTCATCTTATCCTCCTAAATTTAAAGTCTATCTTCATATATTATACATTAAATTTTTTATTTATAAAACCATATATTTCAAATATTATAAAATTAATTTATTTTTTAAACTATCTAGAATATCATAACACAATATCCAAAAAAAACAAGCTAATTCTTATCTTTAATCTTTAGAAACAAAAAAATAAAAAAAGACAAGATTTCATCCTCTTGTCTTTTTTTATTTTTTAACAACTAAGTTTTAATTACTCAGCGTCTCCAGCTAAAACTTTTTTACCATTGTAATCTCCACAGTTTAAACATACTCTGTGAGGTCTTTTTGGTGCTCCACAAGCTTCACAAGTTGTTAGACCAATTCCAGTTAAAGCATGATGAGATCTTCTCATGTTCTTTTTAGCCTTAGATGTCTTTTTCTTAGGTACTGCCATCTTAGTTTCCCTCCTACTACACTCATATTTAAAAATTTAATTTTTTATTTGTAATAATTGTTGCCACCTAGAATCTATTCCATGATTGCTATATTTTTCTATTTCAGAATCATCTTCACATTCAGGATCACATTGTGGATATGGGGGCAAATCAAGTATTATATACTCTCTAACCAAATTAACAAGATCTATCTCTCCATCTATGATTTCATCATAAATTTCATTACTGTCAATTTCACATTCAACTTTTAGATTTCTCATATATTGTCTATATGCACTTTCATCTAAAAAAGTTCCTGTAAACTCTCCAGCTAGATCTTCTCCAATGTTTTTTAAACATCTTACACATTGAACTTCAATTTTTGTAGAATACTTTCCACTAACTTCAACCTTACCACTTCCATCTGAAATAGCTGTTCCAACAATATGAAGTTTATCTTTAAGCACTACATCATCTATTGTATCAACGTAAAAATCAAATCCTATTGTATTATTAAGAGCGCTGCTAAAATCCTTTATCTTTAATTTCAAGACAACCTCCTCCAATCTATACCTAGATATTTTACTAATTTTTTTAAACCTTGTCAAGTAAAATTTCTTAACATTTATTTTATTTTACACATTGAAAAGGAATTCCATTAAATCTCCATCTTTAACTATGTACTCTTTTCCTTCAAGTCTTAAAACTCCAGCTTCTTGAGCACCTTTCCATCCTGAATATTTAATGAAGTCATCAAAAGAAACAACTTTTGCTCTGATAAATCCTTTTTCAAAATCTGTATGAATTTCCCCTGCTGCTTTTGGAGCTGTATCTCCTATTTTTATAGTCCAAGCTCTTACCTCTTTAACTCCAGCAGTAAAATAAGTTTGAAGTCCTAATAGTTTAAATCCTGCTCTTATAAGTCTATTTAGTCCAGCTTCTTCTACTCCAAGAGCTTCTAAATATTCTTGCTTGCTCTCTTCATCATCCATCTCTTGTAACTCTGCCTCAACTTTAGCTGAAACTATTACAACTTCTGATCCTAAATTAGCTGCATACTCTTTTACTTTTTCTACATATTCATTTCCTGCTGCTAAATCATCTTCAGATACATTTGCTGCAAAAATCATAGGTTTTAAAGTTAGTAATTGGTATGTTCTTAATAATTCTAACTCTTCTGGTGTTAATTCCATAGTTTTTAAAAGTTGAAACTCTTCTAAGTGAGCTTTACATTTAGTTAAAACTGGCATTAACTCCATTGATTCTTTATTTTTATTTACAACTAATTTTTTATGTTTTTCTATTGCTTTATCTATTGTTTCCATGTCAGCAAAAATAAGCTCTGTATTAATAACTTCAATATCTCTTATAGGATCTACAGAACCACTTACATGGATTACATTATCATCTTCAAAACATCTTACAACTTGGCAAATTGCTGCTGTTGTTCTGATGTTTGAAAGGAATTTATTTCCTAGCCCCTCTCCCTTAGCTGCTCCTTTTACAAGCCCTGCTATATCTATAAATTCAACTGTTGCTTGTACTATTCTTTGTGGATTGATTATTTCAGCTAATTGATCTAATCTTTTATCTGGTACAGTTACCATTCCAACATTTGGTTCTATTGTACAAAAAGGATAGTTTGCTGCCTCTGCTGCTCCAGCCTTTGTTATTGCATTAAAAAGTGTAGATTTCCCAACATTTGGAAGTCCTACTATTCCGATTCCTATCATTAAAAAGCCCCTCCTAAAAATTTATATTACTCTAAATTTTAACATATATTAGAGGTTTTGTAAATACTAAGAAAAAAATGAGGCTAGTCAATATGACTAGCCTTTATTTATGATTTTAGGGTCTCACAACAAAAATAGAAAATTCTTTCAAACATATTATTTAAACATATTTATAAAGAATGTAATAACTGTTGCATTTGTAAAATCTATAAATAATGCTCCTACTACTGGTAATACAAAGAATGCTCTTGGAGCTGGTCCATTTTCCTTAGTGAAAACTTCCATATTTGCCATTGCATTTGGTGTTGCACCTAAACCAAATCCACAATGTCCTGTTGCCATAACTGCAGCATCATAATCTTTTCCATTAAATCTAAATGTTATAAAGTATGCAAATAATGCCATTATTGCTGTTTGAACTAATAATATACTTATAATAGGAATTGCTAAATCTGCTAGTTCCCATAATTTTAATGTCATTAGTGCCATTGCTAAGAATAAAGATAGGGCTATATTCCCTGTAATAGCTATTTCATTCATAGGAAGATTTTTCTTTTGCATATCAGCTATATTTCTAATTATAGCAGCAATAAACATAGGTCCTATATATGCTGGAATTACTATTCCATATTTTTTTAAGAATGGAGCAATACAATATCCTATACCCATTGATAATGCAATTACAACAACTGCACTAAATAAAGTTTCTTCTGATACTGGTTTCTCGTCATTTTCTTCTAAAGCTTCTACTGTTCCTTCCCTATCTTCTAAACTAGGTTTTAAATTATGCTTATCTCTTAATCTCTTTGCAACTGGTCCTCCAATTAAACATCCAGCTATCAATCCATAAGTAGCTGCTGCTATTGAAACTGATAATCCTCCAGTTACTCCAAACTCTTCAAGCACAGGTCCAAAAGCTCCTGAAGTTCCATGTCCTCCAGTTAGTGGAACTGATCCTACTGCTAGTCCTAAAAGAGGGTGTTCACCAAACATTTTTGCCATAGATACACCAACAATATCTTGAATTATAACTAAAACTGTAGCTGTTATTAAGAATACAACAACTCCTACTCCACCTTTTTTCAATAATTTTCCACTAGCTGTAAATCCTATTGTAGTAAAGAATATTGTCATTAAAAAATCTTTTAAAACGTTGTCAAAACTAAAGCTAAAAGCTCCTGTATTATGTCCTATCAATAAAAGTATCGAAAATATTACTCCACCTACAACTGGAGCTGGAATAAAAAATCTTTCTAAAAAATTAACTCTTTTCTTTATCTCTCTCCCTAATAAAAGTACTAATATTGATATTGCCAAAGTTTCCGCCATATTAAAGTTTAATTCTAACATAAATTCCCTCCAAATTATTTAATTTTAATCTAAAAAGATTAAAATCCTATAATCTGAGGACTCTTTTCTCATCTCTTTGTAATATAGTTTTCCTAAAATAAGAGATCTCTTTTATTCTTGAATTTATCTTTTCTAATGAAATCTCTATCTTAAGAACCTGTTCTAACTTCTCCTCTAAGTTTTCAAGAGGATTATTACTGTTGTTATCTCTATCTAGTTTGGAAATTTCTCCTTTTATTTCACTAATTATTAAAGGAATGTAATTTTTTAAATTTGTATTATATGTTGAAAGAATCTTTGTTATCTCTTTTTTTTCTTGTGGGGAATTATTAAAAGATAGTGAATTTCTATTTATATTAACTAATAGTAGAAAAATAAATAAAAAACTATAACCTAAAAAAGTTAATTTTCTTTTCATAATTTCACCCCCCATCTTTTTATAATTTTTATACCATTTTAGTATGGAAAAGTCAATATTTTTAATAATTTATTTTAAAACAATACAAAAGGGAAAGATGTTTTCTTTCCCTTTTAAAGTTAATTAATTTCCTGCTGAATGTAAAGCTGCTTCATCAGCTTTCTTTTCTTCTGCTGTTTTCAATCTTACTTTTGGTTCTGATGGTAATCCAAACTTAGGAATAAATCTATCAAATCCTGTTAATGTTAGTAATAACATACTTGCTACTGCTACATATGCTATAAAGTTATATTTGATTATATCCATTGGAACAAAGTCATGAATAGGATATACTGTTGTTGCTATTCCTATATAGAATCCTATGTATACATGCCATGGGATTAATTGAGATCCAAATACACCCATTGCGTCACTAAATGTTGCGTTTCTTAGTTTTAATGTATACATATCTTCTTCACTTGCTACTACGTTCTTTTCTACTAGGTTTCTAATGATTGGTCCTATTGTTACTATTTGTGCCATCTCATCTGCTAGTGCCATATTTCCAAATATTGATAACATTCCATTCCAGAACATTAATTGTCTTACGTTTCTTGAAATCTTTCCTACTAATGTTGATATAGGTTTAAAGGCATCCATTACCTTCATTATTCCTCCGAAGGCTGCTACCCACATCATCATTACTACAACCCATGCTCCTGCATCTGCAAAACCTTTCATTACTAGATCATTTAAATAGTCAGTTGTACTTCCTACTGTTCCAGCCATTTTTCCTAATGCATATGCTACTGCTATTCCTGCAAATAGACAGATAAATGTTTGATATCCCATAAATGCTAGTGCAAGAACTACTATTAAAGGTATAATCATGTAGTAAGGAACTCCATCTCTTACTTGATTTAGAAGTGTTACTGCTGATTCTCTCTCTTCTGCTAGTTTTACCCATACTTCTTGAGGTATTTGGTTAATTGCATCTGCTCCATTTCCTGCTGTTCCTGGTAGTCCCATTGTAATTCCAGCTACTCCAAATAATACAATTCCTGTTAATAGAACTAATCCTGACCAAACTCCTTGGTGTCTAATTCTTCTAACAACTTCTACCCCTTGAATTCCTGAACTTACTATTGTTGTATCTGAAATAAGTCCTATATTATCTCCAAAACAAGCTCCTCCTGCTATTGCTCCTACTGTTAATGGTAAACTTCCACCAACAATATGGTTAAGCCATAAGAAGATTGGTGCACATGCTGCAAATGTTCCCCAGCTTGATCCTGTTGCAATAGATAGTACAGATGTTACAATAGCTCCTACTAAAGCTACTGTTTTAGCTGTAATTCCTAGATTTAAAGCCATATTGATAATTGCTGCTCCAACCCCTGTAGACATAAATGTTTCCGCCATTGCATAAGCTGCCATCAAGATAAATAAAGCTATTGTTATCTCTCTTACATTAGCTATTGCTGCATCAAGTATAAATGCAAACTTTTTCTTTTCTGTCCACATTGCTACTAATGCTGCAACTATTGTTGCTAAAGGTGCTGCTATTAAAGCATCAAAACCACTTATCATTAATATTGCTAGAACAACTACTGGACTCAATTTCAATATCGCGACCATATTTTTACCTCCAAAAAATTTTAATTTCAGATAAAACAAGTATTTATAACTTTAGTCGTTTCTATTTCTACAAAAAGAATAAAAAAATATACTCCCTAACCTATACTTTCCTTTTCTCTCTGTTCCCTAAAAAATAAGAAAACACCTAATAGTTCTATCATATTTGTCATCCTTTAATATCTTTTTAGCATTTTTTTGTTTAAATGTCAAGCTTAATATTTATTTTTCAAACATTTATTCTGGAGTTTTTATAATTATTTTTTCTTTATTTTAAAATTTTTTCTTATAACATAACTAAAAAATACACCTTTTATATTAAAAAAATAACATAAAAAGTGTATTTTATCTCTTTATTCTTCTTCAATTGGCACAGCTCTATGCCCAAGACCTATAACTACCTCATCTAATCTAAACATTCCTATTGTTAAAAAAATACATACTGATAGATGTTCTTTACATCTTGCTATTCCTATTTTTCCTCCAACATTAAATCCCACTGCTTTATCCATAATTTGAGCAATAGCCTCTCTTGTTGCTCCTGTTAAAGCTCCTTCATAAACATGAGATTCAGAGATTATTCCATTTCTTTTTGAAGCAACTAATGCTCTCTCTAAAATCTTAGATATAGAATCTACAACATTTCCTCCTATATCTACTGCTGCTGTTTTTATTCCTTGCTTTATATATTTTTCTTTTAATTCTATCTCTTCTTCTCTAGAACTCATTGCCATTATAACTGAAGCTTTAGCTATATCTTTACTCTTATATTGCATTCTATTACCCCTTTCAATCAATTTATTCTCAAGTTTAATCTATTTTTATTTTTCAAGGAGTACAACACAATATGATTTTACTCCACTTTCATCTCCAGTAAATCCTAATTTTTCCTCAGTTGTTGCTTTTACACTAACTTGTTCTATTTCTAATTCTAAAACTTCTGCTATTCTTTTTCTCATAGTTTCTATATATGGTTTTACTTTAGGTTTTTGCAATACAATTATAGAATCAAGATTGATTATCTTATATCCCTTTGAATATATCAACTCTTTAACTTTACTTAATAATAGCATACTATCTATATTTTTATACTGCATATCTGTATCAGGAAAGTGTTGTCCTATATCTCCTAAAGCTAAAGCTCCTAACATTGCATCCATTATTGCATGTACTAAAACATCTCCATCAGAGTGTCCCAACACCCCTTTTGTATGAGGTATTTCAACTCCTCCTAATATCAATTTTCTTCCTTCTGTTAAAACATGAACATCATATCCATTACCTATTCTTAGCATTTTATCACTATTCCCATCTTTCATAAATTCTCTTATAAAACTCTAATATTTCATCTTTTGTTACAGTAGAAGTTCCCATTTTACCTACAACTACCCCAGCTGCTGTATTAGCTATTTTTGCTGCTTCATGCCAAGAAACTCCAGATGCTGCTGCAAGAGTAAATACAGATATAACTGTATCTCCAGCTCCTGTTACATCATAAACCTCTTTAGCAAAAGTTGGAATATTTACTATCTTATCCTCAATAAAAAGACTCATTCCCTCTTCACTTCTAGTTAAAAGTAGATTGTCTAATTTTAATTTTTCCTTTAACTCCTTACCTACTTCTTCCATATTAGTAGCTCTTTCCATTCCTAGACACTCTTTTGCTTCTTTTCTATTTGGTGTCATTGAAGTCGCTCCATAATAGTTCATAGCATTTTTAGGTTTAGGATCAACTGTTACTATTTTTCCTCTATCTCTACACATTCTTACTATCTCTTTAGCTACCATTGGAGTAAGAACCCCTTTATCATAATCTGAAAGTATTACTGCATCAAGTTCATCTATCTTTGATTCTATATTTCTTAAAAGTGCATATTCTAAAAAAGTAGATATTGGAGTAATATCTTCCCAATCTATTCTTAAAAGTTGTTGGTTACTTCCAATTATTCTTCTCTTCACTATTGTTGTTCTCTCTTTATCTCTGATTAATCCTGAAACATCTATTTTTTTATCAGCAAAAGCTCCTAATAATCTCTCTCCGTTTGCATCATTTCCTATAACTCCAAAACATATTGTTTTAGCTCCTAAAGATGCTAGGTTATTTACTACGTTAGCTGCTCCTCCTAATACAAATTTTTCCTCTTTTACATTAACTACTGGAACTGGAGCTTCTGGAGATATTCTCTCAACTGTACCATAGATATAATCATCTAACATCAAATCTCCAACTACTCCTATTTTGATATTTTTAAAATTATCTAGTATTTTTTTTAAATCAAAATCGTTTTTTACTTCCATACCTTATCTCCTTTTATTAAAATGCAGGATATACTTTTCTATTCTCTAGCTCTTCAACCTGCTTATTTATTTTATTAAATTCCTCTTCTTTTTCTTCACCTTCTATATCTACCTTTAGTCTTACATAGATATCTGTTTTTTCCTTCTTTATCTCTTTATTCTTAAAAAATACACCTAATACAGGTACATCTCCTAAAAGTGGAACTTGACTATTTATATCGTAAGCTGCTGAACGTTTTAGCCCTCCAATAAATATAGTCTCTCCATTTCTCATTTTTACAGTAGTTTCTATACTTCTTCCTATTTTAGATCCACCATTTGAGTTATATGTTCCTGTATCTTCAGTAATATTTTCATTTTTTATTTTCTTCAGTTTAAAATTACTTACTTCTATTTTTACTTTTAAAAAAACAGTATCATTTTCTCCTATTGTAGGTGTTACTTTTAAAATTATCCCTGCTTCTTTAAAAATAGGGGTATATGTAGTTTTCTCTGTATTATCATTTTCCTGTTTCTCTTCTCCTACAATTACCTCTTCTGTTATTTTAAATTCTCCCTCTGCTCCATCTGTAACCACTATTGAAGGCATTGCAGTTATAACTAAATCCTGTGTACTTTGTAAAAGATTTAATCCCATTCCTAAAATATCACTACCACTATTAAACTGTCTTATCAAACTTATTCCAGAGCTCAATACATTTCCTGCTCCCTCTACACTGCTATTCCCCAATATTCCTATATCTGTTCCTGAACTTTTATCTATACTTCCACTTGAACTATATAACCAATCAAAGCCTAATTCTTCAAAAAGATTTTCTGTTACATCAAAAATTTGAGAAGTTATTCTCACCTGTTTAATATCCCTATCTATATCTTTTATAAAGTCTTCAACTTCAATTATAATTTTTTCATTCCCTGTTATTACAATAGAATTATTTTTTTCTAAAACAGCTATATCAATTATATCTCCATAAATTTTATTTAAAATCTCTTGTATCTCTTTAGAATTTATATTTTTTAACTTTATCTTTTTACTACAAAACTCTTTATAACCTCTCTCTTCCTCTTGTAAGTTACTATTTTGATATATTTTACTACTTCTATTTTTTCTCATCCTTATCTCTATAGTACTCAAATTTTCTACAAGTTTTATAATTTTACTGGTACTTTCATATCCTGCTTTCTCAAATTTTACCATATAAATTCCAGGTTTCAAATTATTTATAATAAAATTTCCATCATATATAGTTTTAACTGAATCCATAGCCATATCTTTTATAGTAATTTTTACATTTTCTAGACCTTGATTTTCCTCTTCGTCTAAAACCTGTCCAGCTAAAGAAAACTCTCCTAAATCACCTGTCTTATTCTTAGTCAATACTATTATATTAGCCATCTCTTTAAGTTTTAAATCATTTGTCATACATATTGACTCTAAAATATCTTTTAAGTTCTCTCCCTTAGAAAAAAACATATCTAATTTAATATCCTTGCTCTTGTCATCAACAACTATACTTTTCCCTGATTCCTTTGATAAAATAGCTACAACATCAGATAATATCATATCTTTTAACTCTAAATCTTGCTCTATTTTTATTAAAGTTAAATTATTTTTTCCTGTTTCTCCATTACTATTATAACAAATAAAAAAAATTAATAAAAGTATTAGATATTTTTTCATCTTATCTCCCCACTATTTAAATATATTCCATCTTCTTTAATTTTAATTCTATATTTTTTTCCATCTTTTTCTATCTCTTCATTCTCACAAAAAATATTTCTTCCACCTTTTTTATATTTTAAAAGTAGATATCTATTTTTATTTAGATTTAAAATCTTTTTCTCTAAAATATCTAATTCATCAAAAGAGATAAAAATTATCTTCTCTTTAGTTAAGCTTTCTCTCTTTTCTACATCTTTTTCCTCTACCTCTTTTTCTAAAAGATTTAAAATATATCCTGCTATCTTTAACTTAATTTTACTTTCTTCCTCTTTTATTTCCAAATAAATTGGAGTTTCTACTAAGGAAATTAATTTTTCTCCATTTTCCAGCTCCTGTATAAACTCTTTTATATTTTTTTCTTTTCCTATTATCTCATAGCTAATATAGGCTTTCCCTTCTGTTTCACCACTCAATTTTTCTACTCTTCCAATTATTTGAGAATATAGATTATATTTTTTTAGTTTTTCTAATATAGTTTTTTCAAATTCATTTATATTTTTAAAACTTTTGGCTATAATTTTCTCTCTATTATTTTTAAATCTATTTTCTATCTCTTTCTCTTTTTCAATCTTACTATTATATATCTTCTCTACTATCTCTTTTTCTTTACTAACTTTCTTTAATTTTATTTCAGCCTCTCTAACTGTTTCTCTTTTTAGTTTTAATTTATTGTATGGAGCTATACAACAAAAATAAAAAAATATTATGTTTAATCCTATTAAAAATACTCCTATTATTTTCTCTTTATTCTCTTGAAAAATATTGATATTTATCATAAACAAACCTCAACCTCTAATTGAAAATCATAAATTTCATCTTCTCTTTTTATATAATCATGATTTAAGTTTTTAAATTTACTATGTTCTACTATTTTTTCTTGAAATTTTAATATTTTTTCCTCATTTATACTTTTTCCAAGAATCTTTAACTTATTTGTTTCATTAAGTTCTATATTTAAAATAGTCACTCCCTTAGGTTTAAACTCATCTAAATTTTTTAATAGAGAACCTAATTTTATATTTTTAAATTCTATTCTCTTTAGCTCTTCCTCTCTTATCTTTTCTTTCTCTTCTATTTCAATTATTTTCTCTCTTATCTCTTCTATTTCATCTTTATAAACTCCTATATTCTTTTCTAAATCACCTATTTTCTCAACATTTAAATTAGAAAAATAGTGAAATATCATTCCCAATAATATTTGTAAAATAAAAACAGTAAAAAAAATTATTATCTTTTTCTTTATTGAACTTCTCATTTTCAAAGATTCTAAATATTCTAATGGTAAAAAATCATAATTATAGTTATACTCTATCTCATTTTCTTTCCAATTATTAATCTCTACATCTATATTATCTATCTCCTGAAAAATCTCTCCTATCTCTCTATCTTTTTCATAAAATGATATCTTCTCAAACTCTGTTAAATCTATTTCTAATAGATCTTGTAAAATCTCTTCTACTTCACTTTCTAAAATTTTTTCTTTTTCTATTTCAAGTTCATCTATATTTTTAATTTTTCCATCTTTAAGTTCTATTTTTATCACTTTTTCTTCATCTATATCTATAAACAATTCAGCTCTATTTTTATCTATTTCTATACTTCTAAGAAAAAAAGCTGGAACTATCCCAGATATTCTTATCTTCTTTTCCTTTCCCTCTTGAAGAATCTCTTCAACAATATCTCTTTTTAAAAGAATTATTACTATCTCTTCAAACTCTTCATCTTCTCTTAAAACTATCTCTTTCTCAATATATTCAACAGGATTATAATCATCTACTCTCTCTTCTAAAATCTCTTCAATCTCTAATTCTCTCTCTTTTTCATCTAATCCTTTCTCTAAACTTATCTTCTCTATCTTAAAATATCTATTTTCTAGAACAATTATTCCAGATTTTAATTCTCTTTTCATCTCTTCTAAAGTTATATACACTATTTTCTTTTCTGATTTGAATCTATCTTTAAACATATTTACTCACCATAACTTCCTCTATTTTTTCTAAATCAGGGGTTTCTAAATTTATATTTTGAAATTTATACTCCAATACTACTTTAGCTATAAATTTTAACTTTATCTCTCTATTCTCAATATTTTTTTCTAATTCTATTTTAAATTGATTTTTTACTCTACCATTTTTTAATATTGTTGTTAATTTGGTGTAGAAATTTCCATTTCCTGCTCTATATACCTCTTTTCCCTCATAAAGTATCTTTCTTATTTTATAGCCACCATTACTTATGAGAATTGTTCCAGTTTTATTTTCCCAAACTCTTTTTACCTCTTTATTTCTTGCAAAGTAATCTAAACTATTTTCAAATTTTCCCTCGTTTATTCCTAAATCTATCTTATAAAGCTCACTATAAACTATTGTTTCTATATTTTCTCTTTCAATATTTAATTTTTGTCCCTCTATATAACTTATAATTCTTTTTCCTTTAGAATATACTATTCTATATCCTATAAAAAGAGTTCCCATTATCAAAGTTATAATAAAAAATACACTTAACATCAGAAAACCTCTTTTTTTACAATTTTCTTCCTTTAAGTGCATACTCTTTCAACTCCTTTATATAATTTTTTTCTTTTTTTACTTTCATAACTATTTTTATTCCTTTTTTATCTTGCTTAAAATAACCACTTACATAATCAAAAAGAATAAATTCCTCATTTGTATAGATATTTTTAAATTGGTTGGTGCATTGTGAAACTAAAAAAGTATCCCCTACAAATCTATACATATAATATTTTGAATATATCTTTCCATTCTTTACACAAGGAATTTCTAAAAATAGCATATTTCCCTCTTCTTTCATATCACTAAAAAAATTCTCATCTAATGATGAAGGCTTAACTCCTACTAATTGATATATCCCCTTTCCATTTATCAGTTTTTCTTTTCCTCTATACTCCTCTTCTCCAAAACTACTACTCTCTATCTCCTTAGCTAACATCTCAACTAATCTGGAGCTATTTCTCTCTATTCTCTCTTGAAAGAGAAAGTTTCCCTCTAATTTTAAAGTCATTCTTAAAATTGAAAAAATCATAGAGAAAAAAAGTAAAATTAAAGCTAAAGAAATTGTTATCTCAATACTTGTCATTCCCCTATTTTTATTCATAATACTCCTCTATATCTGTTATTAATTTTGTTATTTCAAGTTTTTTATATAAAGTTTCATACTCTACTTTTAAACATAAAATATCTTTCTCCTCAACAATAGATCTATTATCCAGTCTCTCTATTTTTACAAAAATTTTCTCCCCTTTTTTCCCTAAAAATGGAACTTCAATATTTTCTAAAACTCCATTTCCATTTATAAAATAACTATCTTCTAGAAATTCATATCTATATTCTCCTACATAGTTATTAAGTTTTTTATATCCTTTGCTCCTAATAGTTTTCTCTACCAGTTCTATATTTTTCATCCCTTTTTCAATAGAATAATATTTTCTATCTATCTCTAATATTAATCTATTAAATTCCATAGCAGGTATTATTGCTATAAGAAAAATAGTTATAGAGACAACTATTTCAATATATGTAAATCCATCGTCTTTTTTCATAATCTTTTCCATAACACTATATAAAGAGCTAAAATTAAAAATGGTGAGAAAGGCATCTGCATTTCTCTATCTCTATTTTTTATCAAAATAAAAACTCCGTATACTCCACCTATTAAAAAAGATAAAAGATAAAAAAAATACAGGTCATAAAAATCTGTATATCCCAATAAATATCCTGTACTAATCATAAATTTTATATCACCAAAGCCAACAACCTCTTTTTTTAAAAGATCTGAAACATATCCATACAATATAATAAGAGGCAGGGGATATATCCCTGCTCCTATTACACTATTTTCAATATCATTTCCCTTGTAAACTATTACTCCTATTAAAAATAAAAAGTTTAATATATTAGGAATATATAATTTTTTTAAATCTATTTTCATTATTAATAGTGTTAAAATAAACAATAGTATTTCCATTATTATCTCTAATACTCCACCCATTTTTTCTTTCCTGTTGTATCATATGGTCCTACATCTCCTAGAGGCTTAAACCATATATATACCCCATCTCCTTTAACTTTTGAAGTTGTCTCTGGATTTGTAAATGTAAAAGTTACCTCTCCTCCATATTTTATCTCTGCTTTTTTAACCTCTTCTTCATTTTCTCCAGCCTTACTTCCTCCAATTTCAACTTTACCATCTTTTAATTCAGCTTCTGCTTTAGAATCTAAATAAGGTAATAGATTTTCCATAGCTTTTTTTATACTCTCTTCACTTTCTGCCTCTTCTAAAGCTGATTTTTCATTTTCTACATAATATAACTCTGAAGCAGTTCTTAAAGCTGTCAATGTAGCTACTGCTTTAGCATCCTTTCCCTTAGCTAATTGTTCTCTAACTTTAGGAACAACCAATGTAGATAAAACTCCTACCAATGCAACTGCAATAACCATTTCAATCAATGAAAATCCACCATTTTTCATCTTCATACTTCTTCCCTCCATATTTTATTAATATATTAAATTGGACATATTAAAGATAGGCAAATATATTGCTATAATTATTATGCTCAAAATTAATCCTAAAACTATTATTAAAATAGGCTCTACTAAAGTTAGTAATTTTTTTATGCTATTTTCTATTCTCTCCTCTTCTAATTTTGCTATCTGTTCAAATATTTTTATAAGTTCTCCACTCTTTTCTCCCACTACTACTAATTTTCTATATTTTTCTGGAAATAAACTATTTTCTTCCATTACTTCACTTAATTGTTGTCCATCAAATAATGATTTTTCTAATCTTTCAATCTCTTTTTTTATAACAGTATTGTCGAAAAAATCTCTTAATAATTTCAAAATATCAAGTATTAACATTCCAGAAGAAAGCATAATAGAAATATTTTTAGAAAATCTTATAATATAGTTTCCTATTATAAAATCTCTTACTAAAGGAATCTTTAATAACACTCTATCTAAATATTCTTTTGTTCTACTATTACTTTTAATGTTTTTTAAAGAAAAAATTATTATTATTAATATACATATAATTATGAAAATAATACCATAAAAATTCTCACTCACCTTTATTAAAATTCTAGTAAGAAGTGGTAACTCTGTTTTGCTTTCTTCAAAAATTTTAATAAAATTTGGAAAAACAAAGATCATTAAAAATGTTAAAATCAAAACTGAAAAAGTTAAAACAATACAAGGATAAAAAGCAACTTCTTTTAATTTTTTTACTACTGCTAATTCCAATTCTAGATGTTCACAAATTTTTTTTAAATTCTCAACTAAGTTCCCAGAAATATCTCCTAAATTAACCATTCCAACATAAAAATTCCCAAACACCTTCTTGTTTTTTATAAAAACTTCTCCTATACTATCTCCATTTAAAAGATTTTCTCTCATCTCTTTTAAAATATTTTTAAAAGAACTTTTATACTGCCCCTCTTGAATCTCAAAAACCTTTATAATACTAATTCCACTTTCTAACATAATTATTATCTCTTTAGTAAAATTTAGTATCTCTATCTTTGAAATTTTCACATTCTCTTTTATTTCAAAAAATTCTTTTAATCTTAATCTCTCTTTTCTTAAAAAAATTTTCAACTCTTTTTCATCTTTAGCAACTAAGATTCCCTTTCTAAGTTTTCCATATTTATCATAAGCTTTATACTTATATTTTCCCATCAACATTGCCTCAACAATTCATTTAATGAAGTAATTCCCTTTCCTGCTTTCTCTATTCCATCTTCTAATAATTTTTTCATTCCTTTTTTCAATGCAATTTTTTCTATTTCTAAGGATGATTCTCCTCGATTTATCATATTTTTTATCTCTACATCTGGAATAAATACTTCAAAAACTCCTATTCTTCCTCTGTATCCTGTAAAATTACATTTTTCACAACCTTTTTCTACATAAAAATTTAAACCTTTATATTTTTCTGCTTCATATCCTAAACTCTTTATTTTCTCTTTCCAATATTCATCCTTTACTTTACATTCTGGACAAAGTCTCCTCACCAATCTTTGAGATATGATACAAGAAAGAGAGGCTGATATCATATAAGCTGGAATACCTATATTGATTAATCTATCTATTCCCCCTATTGAATCATTTGTATGAATAGTAGATAAAACCATATGTCCAGTTATTGAGGCTTTTACTGCTATCTCTGCTGTTTCATAATCTCTTATCTCCCCTACCATCAATATATCTGGATCTTGTCTTAAATAAGCTCTCAACATTACAGCAAAAGTTCTTCCAATCTCATTTTTACTCTGAACTTGATTTATCCCATCTATTTCATACTCCACAGGATCTTCAACTGTTAAAATATTTTCCTGCCCTGTATTTAATCTTTTTAAGATACTATATAAAGTACTTGTTTTTCCTGAACCTGTTGGTCCGCTCAATAGAAACATTCCACTTCTTTTATTTAATTGAAAAAGTATCTTTTCTAACTCAAAACTATCAATATCAAGTTTTTCTAAGTCAAAATCTATAATATTTTGATTCAATATTCTTATTACACATTTTTCACCATTAATTGTAGGAATTATAGATACTCTAAAATCTATTTTTTTCCCATCTATATCAAGTTCAAATCTACCATCTTGTGGCATTCTTCTTTCTACAATATCTAAATCTGCCATTATTTTTATTCTTGAAATTATATATTGCAAAAAAATAGTTCCCTTTATTTTTCCTACCTCAATTAAAACTCCATCAACTCTATATCTAATTCTAATATATTCTTTGTAAGACTCTATATGAATATCACTTACCTTCTCTTTTATAGCTTTCAGCAACATTGTATTAACTATCTTTACAACAACTGAATTTTCTTCTAAATCACTCTTCTTTTGAAAATATCTACTATTCTCAATATTTTGATTTTTTTCTAATTCTTTAAAAAGAGTTGTCATATCAAAAATATTCTCTTCTAAATTTTCAATCTTTGATTTTTTCATATTACTCCTCTCTTTTTATTATTTTAAAACTATTAGAATAATCTGGACTAGAAAGTTGAACATACCTAAAGTAATTTGTAGCACCTATTGTTATTCTTATTTTTATTAGCTCCTTACTTCTAACTTCACTAACTATAACTTTAAAGCAAAGAATAAAAAACATTAAAAATATCATTATTTTTTTCATTTATTCAATCCTCCAGTGAACACTATCAGGGTTAAATTTTTTATGATATAGCATTAAATTTTTATATTTCCATTTTTTATCACTTAGATTTCTATACACATTTATTTTGAGAAATTTAACTTTATCAAAACCATAAAAAGAGAGCCTATATTTTACAATTTCATCATAACCAAAAATATATAGACTAAATGATGGAGTAATATTTCCATGTTTTGTTATCTTTACATCTAATTTTTCTACCATTTCATTGTCAAAAACTGAAGAATACTTTAATTTTTCAGGTAATAACTCCTCTCTTTTTATTCTTCCCATATCTAAAACCTTTATTTTCTTTTGAGCATGTTCTATTTTTATGTTAAAATCATTTTCTGTATCAAAGGCTTCTGAAGTATATTCAGAAAACAAATTTAAAATCAAAGTTTTAGCTCTCTGTACATCTTGTCTCTCTTGAAGTTTCTCATAATAAAATACGCTTAAATAACTTATTCCAAGCACTAATACCACTGATATAATGATCTCTATATAAGTGAACCCTCTATCTTTTTTCATATATCCTCTTTTTTATGTTTTTAACAAATCTTTAATATATGATACAATGGTTTCTTATCTTTAAAAAGGATTTAGAGAATTAAATTTGCACTTTTAAATTTTAATGAGCCTTATAAATATTGATATTTTAACTAGCAGAAAAACAATTATAATGTTAAAATAAATTTAACTACAACTATTTTAAAACTTTGGAGAAAAGATGAAGGAAAAAAATATTAATATTTTAAAACGATCATTTCTTGTAGCTATTGCTGTAGCTATCTCAATTCATGTATGTAATTTTTTTAATCTATCCCACTTTTATGCTGGTATTGGAGCTTTAAATGTTTCAGATTTAAATGATTCAAAAACAAGAAAACAAGCTTATGATAGGGTTATAACTACTGTTTTTGGGGGAACAATTGCTTGTATCATATGTATGTTAGGATTTCAAGAAAATCTTATTATGTATGTATTTGGTCTATGTCTTGTCTGTTGTTTTAATGAGATAGTAGTCAAAGTCCCCTCTGCTGTAGGTTGTATTGCATTTACATATATTATGTTAAATGTTGATCCTGATAAAACTCCTATTAATTATCTTTTAGAAAGAGTTATCGGAACTTTTGCTGGAGTAGCAGCCATCTCTATTGTTATCACTCTGTATAACTATCTTTTTAATAAAGAAGAGATGAAGAAAAAAGTACCACCTACTCCAAAAGGAGATTTAAAAAAACTATTTCTAAAAGGATTAGAGCCTGGACTTGCTGTAATTTTAGGACTTTTTCTAGTTAAATTTGTAAATCATTTTTTTGATCCTGCATATATTACAAACTATACTTTATATTATTGTGCCTTAGCTATTGTTGTTCCTTTCAGACTTGAATGGTCTGAACTTCTTCTGAGAACTAAAGAGAGATTTTTAAGTACTGTCTTTGGTGGTGTAATAGCTTTTATTCTATATTTTTCAGGATTCCAAGGTACTTTTTGGTGTAGTGTGGGAATTATTTTAGTTATAATTATTACAGAGATATTTGTAAAAGTTCCTGCTTCATTAGGTGGAATTGTATTTATGTTTATCATGGTAAATATGAAAAGACCTGGATTGACACCTATGATCTACTATACAAATAGAGTCTATGGAACTGCTATGGGAATTATTACAATAATAATATTTTCATTTCTTTTTAATAAAATAGTTGAAAAATATAAACTTAAAGGTGTAAAATTAGAAAAAACAAAATTTAATAATTTATCTAGGAGGAAAAAATGATTTTTGATACTTTAAAAAACATTAAAAACTACAAAGGGATATCAACTAACCTTGACAAAGCAATTGACAGTATTATGAAAGGAGAATATTTAACAGCTCCTGCTGGAGTAACTAACATAGATGGAAAAGAAGTTTTCTTCAATGTTCAAGAAAATGTAATTCCTAAAAATGTTGAAGATACAGCTTTTGAAATTCATAAACAATATATAGATATTCAACTTATTATAGATGGAGAAGAAAAATTTGGATATGCTACTTTAGAAAATACAACTGCTAAAAATGAATTTAGCCCAGAAAAAGATTTTCAAGCATTAAATGGAGATGTTGAACTTACTTATACAATGAAAGCTGATAGATTTATTCTTTTCTTCCCTGAAGAACCTCATATGCCTTGCTTAAAATCTGGAGATACTGAAAAAATTAAAAAAGTTGTTTATAAAATAAAATTTTAAAAATTTAATTGACAAAAAAATTTTATAGGTATATAATCACCACAATAGTAGAGTCGCAAAGGCGACAAGTAGAATAGTAGAAAGTCTTAAAAATAAAAAACTTGTAGAATTGTAGAATAGTAGGGATCATAAAATATAATAATCAATACACTGTTTTTAGTGTATCTATTTGTGTATAACTGCCTTTTTACAATTTTGTAGAAAGGCTTTTTTATTTTTAAGGCAAAGGGAGGAAAAATGAGAACAAGTAGAATAGTAGGATTTGTAGAGATGATTTTTTTAACACTTTTAATATTTCTTTTACAGGTTATACCTGTTAAAGCTAATGAAAAATTTACCATTGGAATAACTCAATTTGCAGAACATCCAGCTCTTGATGCTGTAAGACAAGGTTTTGAAGATGAACTTAAAGCTCAAGGAGTTGATGCAAATATTATCTATAAAAACTCACAAGGAGATACAGGAGTTGCAGGGGTTATAGCTCAAAAATTTGTTGCAGATAAAGTTGATCTTATCTTTGGAATAGCAACTATCTCTGCTCAAACAGCTAAACAAGCTACTGATACTATACCAGTTCTTTTTAGTGCTGTTACTGACCCTGTACACTCTCAATTAGTTAATTCTTTAGAAGATGTTGGTGGAAATGTTACTGGAACAACTGATGCTTGCCCTATGGATAAGCAACTAGCACTATTTAAAAAATTAAATTCTGAAATTAAAAAAATTGGTATTATTTACAATACAAGTGAATCTAATTCAGAAATTCAAGTAACACAAGCTAAAGAGATTGCAAAAAACTTAGATTTAGAAATTATTGCTGTTGGAGTAAATAATATAAATGATATTCCACAAGCTATTAACTCTCTCGCATCTAAAGCTGATGCTCTATATGCTGTAACAGATAATATTGTTGCTTCTGCAGCAGGACTTATAGCTAAATCAACTATTGAAAGAGGATTGATCTCAATAGCTGCTGAAGAGGGACCTGTAAAAGGTGGACTTCTTATGACTGATGGACTTAGTTACTATGAATTAGGAAAACAAACTGGCGCTATGGCTAAAAAAATTCTTGTTGATAAAGTTAATCCTAAAGATCTTCCAGTTGAAAGCTTAAAAAATACAACTAAAATCGTCAATGAAAATACAATGAAAAAATTAAAATTAGAAAAAAATAATCCAGCTTTTGAAAGAGCTATATTTATAAAATAATCAAAGGGGTACTTATATGAATTCACTTATTACTATATCATTAGAACAGGGACTTATATTTGCAGTTCTTGCAATAGGAGTATTTATTACATATAAAATATTAGATTTTCCAGATATGTCTGTGGAAGGAACTTTTCCTTTAGGAGCATTTATCTTTGCAAAATTTATAACAAATGGATTTAATCCTATTTCAAGCACAATATTTGCTTTTATCTTTGGTTCTCTAGCAGGAGTTATAACATATTTTCTTCATATAAAAATGAAAATGGCATCTCTTCTTGCTGGGATACTTACAATGACTATTCTTTATTCTGTGAATTTAAGAATAAACTCAAAGGCAAATATTCCACTATATAATAATAGTTCTATTTTTGATTATGGTAATAAAATTGTTGTCTTAATAGTTATAGTACTTATAATAAAAATTCTTATGGACCTTTTCTTAAAAACAGAGATTGGATATCTTCTTATAGCTACTGGAGATAATGAAACATTAGTAAAATCTCTAGGTGTCAACTGTGATAAATTTAAACTTCTAGGTCTTGTTTTATCTAATGGTATTGTAGCTATAAGTGGTGCTTTAATGGCTCAATCTCAAGGATTTTCAGATATCAATATGGGAACTTCAATTATCGTATCTGCCCTTGCTTCAATAATAATTGGAGATACAATTTTAAAAAGAAGTACTAAAATAAAGGGAACTACTAGAGCTATATTAGGAGCCATAAGCTATAAATTAATTGGTGGATTTGCAATAGATTTAGGTTTTGCTCCTACTGATTTAAAAGCTATCAGTGCTGCAATTGTTATTATTTTTATTGGATACAATAATATGTCACTTTTCAATTTTAAAAGAAATATTAAAGAGAGGTAATAACTATGTTAACTATAAAAAATCTTAGTAAAAGTTTTAATGAAGGTACAGAAAATGAGATAAATATTTTTAATAATTTTAATCTTGAAGTAGAGGAAAGTGAATTTGTAGCTGTTCTTGGTTCAAATGGTTGTGGAAAAAGTACTCTCTTCAATCTAATTAGTGGTTCATTAAAAGAAAATAGTGGTACAATAACTTTAAGTGGAAAGAATATAAGCTCTTTAAAAGAGGAAAAAAGAGCTCTTAAAATTGGAAAGGTTCATCAAGATCCTTCAAAGGGAGTTTCTCCTTCTTTGACAATTTTAGAAAATCTTTCTTTAGCTATAAAGAAAAGTGAAAAATTCTCTTTAAGATCTTTAATAAAAAAAGATAATATTGAGAGATTTAAAGAAATTTTAAAAGAACTTGATTTAGGGCTTGAAAACAAACTTAATACTCAAGTTAAATTTCTTTCTGGTGGTCAAAGACAAGCTCTTTCTCTTATTATGGCAACACTTAAAAAACCTGAACTTCTTCTTTTAGACGAGCATACAGCAGCACTAGATCCTAAAACTTCTAAGATGATAATGGAAAAAACTAAACAACTTATTGATAAACAAAAAATAACTGCTATGATGATTTCTCACAATTTAAAAGATGCTATAAAATACTCTGACAGAATTATCATGCTTGATAAGGGTAGAGTTATTCTTGATGTTAAGAGCAAAAATATAACTGAAGGAGAACTTTCTAAAATCTACACTTCTAAAATGGAAAAAGCTAGTTAAAAGAATAAAAAGAGGTACTAGATTGATAGTTAAACTACCAATTTAATACCTCTTTAAAATTAAGTTTCAATTATCTTCCTATCATACCATTCCATTGAGCTTCTTCTTCGAGGGTGTGAACTTATTTCTGTAAATTAGTACTTTCTATGATAAAATTTATTTATTTAAAAGTTTAG